>JBFMDF010000036.1:0-12011 GCA_040753935.1 Bacteroidota bacterium
CAATCCCCCCTGCATCGTTTTCATAGGATTGAGGTATTCTTCCAAAACAGGAAATGCAATTTTTAACATCACGCGTGAATCGTAGTCGAGATATTCGCCTTTCATCAAAACAGAACATTGCGGCGGCAACTCAGCGGCAGGAAAAAGTTTGTGCAGTTGCTCAAATTCGGAGTTGAGTGTTACGAGATTTGGGTTCATAAAATTTTCCCCCACAAGGACGCAAAGAGGTGATATGAAAAATGTCTTGACGGCGTCGCGTGAGGAATATTTAGTTTTATAGTTCTATTGTAAATTGTCCATCCTTCATGATCTGCTTTTCATCAAACCATACTGTCGGCATTTTCACCAAGCCATCAAGATGACTTGCCACGCGGACGCTTCCTCCCATTGATTTATTGTCCCCGAATGCAATGTGTATTGTTCCCATCACTTTTTCATCCTCAATAATTTTTCCGGTGATCGTAGCTTTGTCATTCGTGCCAATGCCGAATTCGGCAACGTTGTAGGCATCTTTCCCGTGTGGCTCGAGAAGTTTTTTTAATGTTTCTGCTTCTTTGCCGCCGGATATTTCCATTGCATATCCATCCTTCACAACAATACGAATCGGAGTTTGTACAATCCCAACACCAGCCATTGAACCATCAACCACTACAATTCCGTTTGATTGATGTTCGAGCGGGGCAAGGTACGCTTCACCGGTCGGAAGATTCCCCGATTGCCCTTTTTCGTGAAACAGACCGGAACTGGCATGAGCAGTCCGTCCTTTGATTGGAATGGTTATATCTGTGCCGGCGGGAGAAGTTACACGAATAACGGAAGTCTTCTCGAGCATGTCGCACAGTTTGTATGTGCGTTGCGCTATTGCATGATAATCTGCATTCATACAGCGCACCATAATTTCTTCCGTAACACCAGGGAGTGTGGCAATACGGACTCCAAGTGCACTCGCCGTACGACGCGCGTCGGTATGTGTCAATGATGTTGATGTAGGACAGAATACAACATCAAACTTTTTCATTAACTCTGCAACTTCACCGGGCGGTTCTTCGCCGTTAGATTTACGCGGAAGAATTTCTGCAAGAAGCACTTCGTTGTCGAAATCTTTTGCCGCTTTCCATAGTGCATAACCAAGCGTGCGAAGTGGTTCATCGGTAACAACAAGTATTCGTTCATGCTGTTTTGTTCCCATACAATCGCGAATAGCGATTTGAGATGCGGAGTAGAGTTCTGAGGAAATGTTCATCGTCAACCTCACCGTTACAGACAAACAACTGCGTTTGTCCCTTGTGTTATTGTGTTTTTGCTTCTGCTTCGCTTCGTTTCAGCAGATACGAAAAGAGAAATCCGAACAAGCCGAGCGAGGCAAACAATATCATTCCCGGATTATATCCTGCCGGATTTACTGCACTTGCGCCTGCCCAATCGTTTAATTGACCGATAAGCCAGGCAACCAATGCCCAGCCGATTTGTTGACAGAAAGTCATCAAGGCGTAGGCGGTTCCGAGTTTCTTTTCATCAACAAGATAAGCGACAGAGGGCCACATTACTGCCGGTACAAGTGAAAACGAAATGCCGATGAGTGTAATCGGAATTTCAACCGGAAGCGAAGTGTACGCCAACAGTAAAAACGATGGAAGGAGAAATGCCGAACCAATCGTCATAAGCAACGAACGCTTTCCTATTTTATCAGCGAGCAATCCAAACAGCGGCGTGGCAAACATTGCCGTCAGCGGCAGCAACCCGTTGAGAAATCCCGCGGCTTCGGGTGAAAGTTGATGAGCATCGGTAAGAAATAAATTAGCAAACCGGCGGAACGGAAATACTGCTGAGTAGAATGTTACACATAAGCCCACCACCCACCAGTATGACTTTCCGAATTTCACCAGATCGGAAAAGACAAGTTTATCGGTTGAACCGGCTTGACCGAGGGTGTACATCTTCGTTGCGCGTGATTCGAGATACCAATAGAGCAGCGCTGTAACAATTGCTATAGCACCGATTGCCGCTGCGAACAACAACACCGGCTGCCAACTTGAATACAACGATGCCGCCCATGAGCGTGTATTATCTGCGGCAAAGGAGCCAAAACGAGCAATGGTCAAATTCACCCCCATCGCGAACGAAAGCTCTTTTCCTTTAAACCACTTTGCCAGCGCTGTTGTTACAGCAACTATTAATGGCTCAGAACCCAGTCCCAGCACAAAACGCCCTGCCATCATAATTTCGAATTTCGAACCGAGCGCAATCAACAATCCCCCAAGTGCACTGACAACGGCAAACACTGCCAGCGACTTTTTGGTACCGAAACGGTCAATGATAAATCCGCCGGCAATCAGCACCAGAAGTGCGGCAATGTTGTAGGCAGTATCGAGAAGTCCAATTTGCGCCTGCGAAAAGTGTAATTCACTTTCCAGCAGTGGACCAACAGGATTCAGTGCATCAAAGACATAATAGTTGGCAAACATCGCGGAACTGACCATCAGTAACACAAGCCAGCGGTACAGCCGCGGAGGTTCGGGAAGGGTGGTGGGTGGTGTTATGTTCGTCATAAGACAAAAAATATTTTTTTGAATAAGGTGTAAAAATAATCGGCTTTAATCTACCAGAAATCGTCCGGTTTTACAAGGGATAATTCATAAAACAAAAACGCCGCAGAACATACTGCGGCGCTTTTACATTACTGTGTCGCTCTCATCAATTCACATTCCTCAAAATTGCCAAAAGGAAATTGTAAAACTTCTCCACCGTATCAATATAAATTTTCTCATCTGGCGAGTGAACTCCTTCGAGTGTGGGACCGAACGATACCATATCCATTCCCGGATATTTTTCGCCGATGATACCGCATTCGAGCCCGGCGTGAATGGCTTTGATGTTCGGTTCTTTGCCATACAGTTGTTTGTAGGTTTCTTTTGCCACTTTTAAAATGGGAGAATTGAGATTCGGCTTCCAGCCGGGATATCCTTCGGTGTGAACAACCTTTGCTCCGCCGAGTGTGAAAATGGAATTCATCGTCTGCAATGCTTCAACAATTTCCGATTCTACACTACTGCGCTGGCTGGTGATGATTTCAATCTTCCCTTTTTCTGTTTTGATGATTGCAACGTTTGTTGACGTTTCAACAAGACCCGGAATGTCGGCGCTCATCTTCAGCACTCCATGTGGCAGTGCGGAGATCGTACGATACACTGCGGCTTGCTGGACTTTTTTCAACACTTTCGCTTTCTTCACGGTAACTTCTTCCGTCAATACCTGCAGGTCTGGTTCAACACTGGACAGTTCTGCTTTCACCATATCGTTCCATTTCGCAACAATGGAGTTTGCCTTCTTCACGTCTTTCTTCGCAACAAACACAATTGCCTCTGCTTCACGAGGGATGGCGTTGCTCTTGTTTCCCCCTTCAATGTGTGACAATCTCGCACCAACGGCATCAAGCGCCAGCAACACTCGATTTAAAATTTTGATCGAGTTGCCGCGCCCTTTGTCTATTTCAAGTCCGGAGTGTCCCCCTTTCAATCCTTTCACAATTACTTTCAACGCAACGGCACCTCGGGGAGGATGTTCGAGCGACAGTTTCCATGTTCCGTGCGTATTGCGCCCGCCGGAACAACCGACATACAATGAACCTTCTTCTTCTGAATCGAGGTTCATCAATGTCTTGCTCTCCAAAAAACCCGGCTTCAAATTGTTGGCGCCGGTCAATCCTGTCTCCTCATCAACGGTAAAAAGAAATTCCAACGGACCGTGCACAAGTGATTTGTCTTCCATAATAGCAAGATTCGTTGCAACGGCAATACCATTATCGGCACCAAGTGTTGTACCGTTTGCACGAATAATGTTCCCCTCTCTCACCAGTTCAATCGGATCCTTCAGAAAATCGTGAACTTTATCTTTGTTCTTTTCAGGAACCATATCAAGATGTCCCTGGAGACAAATCATCCGTACATTCTCTTTCCCCGGCGATGCAGGTTTTTTGACAACAACATTTAGATATTTGTCTCGCTTTGCTTCGAGACCAAGTCTTTTTGCAGTTTCTACAATGTAATCGGAAATTTGCTTTTCGTGTTTCGATGGGCGCGGGATTTTGCTGATTTCAGCAAAGTACTTCCACACCAGTTCTGGTTTTAGTCCATGCATTGCGATTGACATACTGTTTCCCATTAGAGTAAAGCAAAAAGGCAACTACTCACCGCAACAACGTACTGCGTGATTGGACGATACTGACTATTCAATGTTAGTCCCTCTTCGTTGCCACTCTATAAAGAAAGGCTGCAAGCACACAGAACATTCCTGCGCCGATTAAGTCTGCAATGCCGCCGAGATGTTCCCATCCGTGAACGCCAATCGCATCTCCAATATATTGCATTACAGAAATTTCTTGTGGTTGCCCGTTCCGCATCACGGTAACAGGAATGCCGCTGAACAATGCAATTGCAACGCCGGTAAGAGAACCACCGGCAACAAGTCCGGTGCTATAGAGCATTCCGGGACTGATGTCCGATTCTTCTTTGGTCGTGCGAACTTTATCCACAATAGCTTTCAGCATTCCACCGATAAAAATCGGAAGCGTAGTTGAAAGAGGAAGATACACTCCAACAGCAAATGAAAGGGAACGAATACCGCACAGTTCAACAACAATAGAAATACTCATCCCAATAAAAACCAAAACCCAAGGAAGATCTTGCGCAAGAAGCCCTTGAATAATTGTTGCCATTAACGTTGCTTGAGGCGCTGCGTATCGTTCGGTGCCGATAGCATGTTGAATTCCCTGAAATGACATTGAACTATCGATGGCATTTAATGTCCAACCGATGACAAATGTCGACACAAGAACGCCGATCATTAACCCAAGTTGCTGATAGATTGGCGTAGCACCAACAATATATCCTGTTTTCAAATCCTGGCTTGTAGCGCCGGCATTCGCTGCAGCAATACATACAATGCCGCCGACAGCCAGAGCAAGTGATTGGTACATATCACCGGTCCAACCGATACTGACAAAGATTAAGCAGGTTGCCATCAATGTAGCGATGGTCATTCCTGAGATTGGATTGTTGGATGAACCAATGATGCCGACAATGCGTGAACTTACCGTTACAAAAAAGAATCCAAACACAACAATTAAGAAACCGGTCAGCAACGTGCCGGGGAATGTTCCTGGAAGTTGGGGAAGAACGGCGATGACAAATATCAGCAGCAGTGAACCGATAATGACATACGTTATCGGAACGTCTCTTTCCGTACGCGACTGTTGAACCCCCGCTTTCAGATCTTTCATGCTGTTAAAACTATCTCGAAATGCCGAAACAATAGTAGGGAGTGTCTTAATGAGTGTAATCAATCCACCCGCTGCTACAGCACCCGCACCGATGTACCGAACATACCCGCTGCGGATTTCTGAAGGAGACATTTGTGAGATAAGTTTTCCTGCCGGTTTTACTATTGCCGGAAGCAGATCGCCGATAAACGATATTAACGGAATCAAAACAAGGTACGAAAGTACACCACCGGCAACCAGAACTCCAGAAATACGCGGCCCGATAATATATCCGACGCCGAGATATTCCGGAGTAATTTCAGCACTGACATTCGCATCAGGATATGTTGAGTGTTTCGGAGTTGTGTATCCCGGAACATCTTTCCACAATCCCAAAATGCTCATTAATGTTTTGTAGAGAACGGCAATACCAAGCCCTGCAAACACTTTCTGCGCCATTGATCCCCCTTTTTCTCCGGCAACAAGCACATCAGCACACGCCGTGCCCTCAGGATACGGCAGAACGCCGTGTTCTTTTACAATAAGCGAACGGCGAAGCGGAACCATAAATAATACACCGAGCGTACCTCCGACAAGTGCAAGTGTAAACACGTTGAAGTAATTAAAAAACGATTCGCCACCGGCAAGAAAAATCAACGCAGGAAAAGTAAATGCAACACCAGCCGCAACTGATTCACCAGCCGAACCAATTGTTTGTACGATATTGTTTTCAAGAATGGTTGATTTGCCAAATCTCTTAAACACGGCAATCGCAAGCACTGCTATCGGAATTGACGCTGAGACTGTTAAGCCCGCGCGAAGTGCAAGATATACAGTAGCTGCACCAAAAATGAGTCCAAAAATGGCACCAAGTAGAATTGCTTTCACCGTAAATTCCGGAACTATTTGGGACGCAGGAATAAACGGTTGGAATTGGGTTGTGGAGTTTTGTTCTGAGGACATTGGCTTCTCCTCTATAAATAGTTAATTGATAAATATGGTAAGATGAAGTTCGTTCAAATCCGAATCTAGAATGTTGGTTAGCACACTAACATATATTTTAGTCTTGATAGTTGAATCTTGGAACATGACACTAACGGGTTACTTTCCAACTCCAAACATTGCCTTAAACACGTGTCCCGCCATTTGAGGATTTTCTTTCAATCGGCGCACGGAGTAGCCGTACCAATCTCTTCCGAATGGAACATAAACACGCAACCGATGACCATCGGAAATTAATTGCTTTCGTTTTTCATCCCGCACGCCGAGTAGCATTTGGAATTCATACATTGTCTTCGGAATATCGAATTCAGAAATCATTTTTTTCGCTCCCTCAATCAGCACATCATCGTGTGTAGCAATGCCGACATAGCATCCCGCCTCAAACAGAATTCGCAGCAATTTAAGATAATTTTGCTGAATACCAACACGATCTTTTATTGCCACCTGCGGAGGTTCGTTGTAAATGCCTTTGCAGAGGCGGACATTGGCTTTTTCCGCCGCTAACGCACGAACATCTCCTTCGCTGCGGTGAAGATACGCCTGAATCACAATTCCAACATTATCATATCGATTGCGCAAAATTCTGTAGATTTCAAGCGTATCGTCGGTGCAGGTGTGATCTTCCATATCGATACGAACAAAATTGTTCAGCCGTTTTGCCGTCGAAACGATTTCTTCCACATTACCAAGACAAAACTGCTTCTCCATCTTCAGTCCGAGTGATGTGAGTTTAACAGAAAGATTCGAATCAAGGCTGTTTTTCGTGATGGCATGGAGGACATCGAGACTGGCAAATTTGCTTTCCGTTGCCTGATCCTGTGTCACAATATCTTCGCCCAGCACATCCACTGTTGCCATAGCATGTTCGCTATTTAATTGACGAACTTTTGCAACTGCATCAGCAAGAGTTTCGCCGGCAATGTACCGCTGTGCTACGGCGCCAACAATGGATTTGGGAATGTACGGAAGAGTTTTGACAACGAAACTATTTAATAGGTTCATGCTACCAGAATGGTTTCACAGATTATGTTTTAATGCGTGATTACAGAGATGACATCTCTGTAAAAGATGTCATCTCTTTCTAAAAATTTAAAGTGGAAACACAAAACTGACTCTTGGCGTAATACGCTTTTGCGGTTTGTACCCCTGCACGTTGCCATCCTTGTCCACTTCAGGAGCAAATGTCCACGTATAAAGCGTGGAAACAATCATAAACGGATACGGTTTGTAGCCAATTTCTGCATACAAGAGCGATCGGTCGTCGAGCGTAAAGATATCTTTGTTGCTCGTAATATACTTCTTATCATATCCTGCGCTGACGTGAATAAGCGGAATTTTTTCTCCTGTGTTTGTTCCAAGATGAAGTATGCCGCTGTTCGGATCGAGATCGAGCCGCTGGTAACTGCCGTCCACTTGGATTGTTCCGAGAATGTCGATCAACAGACTTCCGAAATATCCGGGACCGGGAGATTTTGTTGCTGCAAGCAATTGCGCTTTTGAAGAGAATTTTCGAACTCCGTTCGAGGTATCGAGTTGCAGTGTGTACCGTTCCAATTCATAGAAAGCGTTGAAATATGCCGGTAGATATTTATCTGTTTGAGCAAATCTTCGCTCAAATTTAGTGAAGACTTTCACCAACCCTAAACCAGAGAAATTGGTTTCCAAGCCAACCGCCATTCCGCTTCCAAAATCGAGAATCTTCGCGTAGTCATAATACACTGTCATGTCAATCATCGGCAGGCGAAGAAGAGGAAGTCCGATATCAAATCCGATAATGCTCAATGCACCATGCTCTTGTTTTGAAAGAAATAACGGAGGATAAACGGTGTAGCCGCTAACATTGACTGCAGTATCGCTTGCATCGCTTCTCAAATCGCTCGCGTATGTTGCACCAACTTCAATATTGCTAATAATCGGAATTGAACTTGCTTTCGTAAATTGCAATGGACGAACATATCCGCGTAATCCCAACACACTGGACGAAGTTAAATCCCCATACACGCTTTCAAATCCGAACTTGCCGAAATCTACATCTAACTCAGCGCCGATTCTTCTGTTATCAACACTCGGACTGTTGCGGTAGTTATAGAGAATGGAACCATGACCGAGTCTTGAATAATCCAAAATTCCGAGACGCACATATCGATCGTCTCCTTTATTGCCATACCGTACGTAACGGATGAATCGCCCCCTCTGCAGTTCCTGCCAACGGATCGATTGATCTTTACTGCTGATATACAGATTCAAATCAAGCCCGACACCAAAATTCATGAAAGCAATTTCGGGATTGAAATTAATCAGGTAATACGGTACCATTTCCCCTTTGTCATTTTTAATCCACGACATGCCGAGTCCGCCGCCAATAACGCCGGAAGTGGCGCTGGTTTGTGCGGATTGTGTCGGCGCTTTTTGCGCAAACAGAAGGGAAGTGAAAAAGAAAAAAAAGAATACAATGGTTTTCATAATTAGACTCCAAATAATATTCGTACAATAAATACTGCTCCTAACATGCCAAACAAATCGGCAATCAATCCTGCCGGCAATGCGTGGCGTGTGTTTTTAATCCCTACAGAACCAAAATACACCGCTAAAATGTAGAACGTCGTTTCCGTACTACCGAACATTGTTGAGGCAAGTACTCCGATGAACGAATCTGGTCCGTGCGTTTTCATCAACTCCGTCATCAATCCCATAGAACCGCTGCCGGAAAGAGGACGTAGCAATGCAAGCGGCAACGCCTCCGCCGGCATGCCAATGAGATTTGTGACAGGCGAAAGAATCGCAACAACCACATCCATCGCTCCGCTGGCACGGAAAATGCCAATGGCAAACAACATCGCAACAAGATATGGAATGATACGGACTGCGGTATTGAACCCCTCTTTCGCTCCTTCCACAAAGACTTCATACACTTTCACTTTCTTCAATAAACCCCATCCAAGAAAGACAAGGATGAAGAGGGGAATGGCTACAGCGGAAATAACATTAACAACCGTACGAAAAACTTCAGCCATTCTTCTCCTCCTTTCTTTCCCCTTGATTGTCGGCGTTATTTACTTCCAATTCTTTCTTGTATCGCGGTAACCGTTGCAGAAGTTTTACTGCAATAAGTCCGGCAGTTGTTGCACAACCTGCCCCGAAAATAGAAGTGCCGACAATCATAGCCGGATCAGTCGAACCAAGTCCTGCACGAATGGCAATTGCCGTTGCGGGTATCAGCGTCAATCCCGCTGTGTTGATGACAAGAAACGTACACATTGCGTTGGTAGCGGTGCCGGCTTTGGGATTAATTTTGTTCAACTCTTCCATCGCTTTTAATCCGAGCGGCGTGGCGGCGTTATTCAAGCCAAGCATGTTGGCGGCGATGTTCATAATCATCGCGCCAACGGCAGGATGATTCGGCGGAACATCAGGGAACAAGCGTTTTGTAATCGGCATCATCGCTTTGGTGAGCAGTTCGAGAAGTCCCGCCGCTTCACCCACTTTCATAATGCCAAGCCAGAGCGCCATCACACCAATTAAGCCAAGCGAAATTGTTACGGCAACATCGGCATATTCAATGGCGGCTTTCGTCACCGCTTTTATTTTCACAAAGCTGACTGTTTCAAGAACGAATGTCATTGTGCCGTTGTGCGCGTCGAATGACGACACCGTACCTTCCAATTTTTCTTTTCCGCCGGCCGCAGATGCCATCTCTTTCCAGAACGCCGGTGTGGTATCCCCCACGGGCAGTTCAATTCTCATCTGCCCTGAGGCAAGCGTAGTAACAATAGCGGGCTGACGTACTTCTTCCTGCACCGATGTGATTCCATAAAACTGATTGAATGCTGTCGCAGGAATGAGCAGCGTACCGCTGTACGTGGGATGAAGTGACGTGTGAGTGTGAGTTGTTTCGAAGTGAACGTGCAGCGGAATTCCGTTGCGGTATGTATTAGTCACTTCGTCGTTGATGTCTCTTCCCACCGCTGTAAAAATGCCGATGAGCAAGAGCGCAATCCAGACATAATTGAGCATTGACGATGACGATGTTGTGGCTGGAATTGTATGTTGTGTAGAAATATAACCGATGATCTATGAGGAATCAAGGATGTTCTGAACCGTTGATTTCTTTCTCTCTCTCACGAACTGTGAACGGGAAGCGTAAAATAGACTTCCGTCCCTTTGTTAACCTCGCTCTTCACACCAATACTACCGCCGTGTGCCTGAACAATGAGTTTGCATATGGCTAACCCCAGTCCCGTACCTTTTTCCTCAACCCGTTTTGCCGTTGACGCTTGGCGGAAATGGTCGAAAAGGATCGTCAATTCCTCCGGCGGAATACCTATACCGGTGTCCTCCACAGAAACCCTCATCATTGGCGTTGGTTGTGCAGTATCCATTGTTGCACGAATTGTTACCTTCCCTTCAGCCGGCGTAAATTTTTGAGCATTAGATAATAGGTTGTTCATAACCTGTTCTAATTTCTCTTGATCGGCTTCAATTTTTGGAAGATCGGGATCGAATTCAAAATGCAGTTCGATATTTTTTCTTTTAAATTGCAAACCAATCATATTCAACGATCCTTCCACCACTTCGTGGATCGTGAGAATTTTTTTATCCAACTGCATCTGTCCTGCCTGATATTTGGAAAGGTCAAGGAGATCGTTGACAATGTTCAGAATGCTGGTGGTGGAATGTAAAATGGTATTGAGCACAACAACACTATCTTTGTCAAAGGTGGTATTTTCAGTGTAGTGCGACACAAGGTCTTCAACGCTCGCACGAATTGCCGCCAGCGGGCTTCTCAGGTCGTGAACCAACATTGCCATAAATCGGGCTTTCACTTTCTCCAATTCTCTTTCCATTAACGATACTCGGTAAATGGAACGAACCCGAGCAAGCAATTCATCTACATCTATCGGTTTTGTGAGATACTCTTCTGCACCCAACAGAATCCCCTCGGAAATACTTTGAGGATCGCGCTTGCTGGCAGTGAGAAAAATGACAGGTATCTTATCGGTTTTATGATTTGCCCGCAAACGGCGGAGCGTTTCAAATCCGTCCATCTCCGGCATTTGTATATCAAGCACAATGATATCCGGAAGTTCCCGCTCGGCAATTTCCAGACATTCTTTTCCGCTTGTCGCCGTCAGCATGTTGATCGGCTTCTTTTTCAGTGCAAACCCGAGCAGTTCAAGATTGTCCGGCGTATCGTCAACAAACAACACGGTAGGATTGGTTTTCATTTGTTCTTGCGTGTCAAACATGAAGATGCTCTTTTCGAAAAATTATTTTTTCCACCGGATAAAAGGTATAAACGAAGTCTTTCAGAATCAATACGAAATAGAAGAGAAAACCTTAAGAAAATACTTAAGAACTTGAACCGTCTATAGTTTTTACTCGATCAGTGTTCCTTCACTCTACTTTTATCACCTTGCTTCTCGGTCCAACTCCATTCTCGTTGAACGCTTCTATCTGAAAATAGTACGACTGCATTTTGTCCATTGCTGGAAAATAATATTCGTTGGCTCCGTACACCATAATGCTGGTATATAACTTCCCCGGCGACGTTCCGGCGTAGATGGTATATCCGACCGCATCATCCGATTGCCGCCATTTTATCCAGGCATTGCGGCGTTCGCTTTCACCACGCAATACAACAAAATCTTTCACTGCGTCTGGAATGCTTCCATTTCCTTTTCCGAACACCCGAAATCCACTTAGCGCAAACTTCCCCGTGGGAACATGAATATTTTCAATTTTAAGGTACCGT
>JBFMDF010000037.1:0-11943 GCA_040753935.1 Bacteroidota bacterium
AAGAATAAGTTTGTTGTCTTTTGTATCGGATGTAAGCGTAATCTTTCCACCAGACGGTACGTAGTTTGCAGCGTAGGAGATAATGTTATCCAACGCTCTTCCTGTTCGTTCGGCATCAATCATTGCCGAGGAATCATACAGAGGATTTACGTCAAAACGAATGTTTTGTTTATCTAAGTCGGGTTTTACACTAGCGGTAACAGTGCGCAGGAGTTTGCCGACACTGGAAAGTTTTTTATCGATGTTCATCGTGTCGGAAGTGAAGTCAATCAAATCCTGCGTCATACGGTTCACACGTTGAGCGGCTTCTTTTGCTTCCTCGAGCAGTTCATTTTTCTTGGCAGAATCAAGTTGTGAATTTTTTATTTCGTTGATGACGTTTTCAATTTCTTTGATCGGAGCGCGGAAATCCTGTACAAGTGAAGCGGCTACCTGTCCGACAGTGGAGATGCGTACTGCATCCTGACTTTGTTTAAGTGCGGCGCGCATTTGTACAAAGGCTTGCGCAAGGGTTCCCACTTCATTATTTCCTTCGGGAAGTTCCAACTCGCCACTCATATTGCCGGTACCAATTTCCTGAGCAGCGCGTTCCAGTTTTTTTAATGGAGATTGTATCAGAGATCGAAAGAAAACAAATCCGATACCAATAACAACCAACGCCACGCCGCCACTGATTGTTGCCGACCGGAGCGAGTTTTGCTGATTTGCTTGAATAATTTTCGTTAATGGAAATTCGAGATGAGCAACTCCAATGACATCGCCGATCTGCACATCGTGACAACGCTGACATTTCTTTTCTGCTTTGAATGGAATCATAGCCCGAAAATTATCTCCGATGCGCACCCATGTTTGTTGTCCGGTCTTCATCACTTCGTTGCCGTATGAATTATCATACTCATCTTTCTGCTGAGCGTAGAGCATTCGTTCGCTTAATCGTGCACTGCGAGTGCTGTCCATAAAATCTTCTGCAAGGCGAAGTTGTGCAGTATCGATTCGTACGTAAAGATCATTCAACTCCGCCGCTTTCTTCACCCGTTCGAGAAATTTATCATCAACGATCTGACTTTCTACCATCATGTTGACGAGCGATTCGCGAACAATGTGCGCTTTCTGACTTGCGCTTTCGAGCGCCTGCGTCTGCATCTGTTCTTCTTGAAAGGTGTTGTTTAGATATACACTGAGTGCGATCCCAACAACGAAAATCGGCACGAAGAGCAAAAATAGTTTGACTGCAATACTCATATTGCGAAACATACGAAAGTCCTCCTCTGGTGAGTTGAGAGAAAATGATACATTTAAATGGGATTTTCAAGCACAAAGACGGAAGTATCGGCAACATCCCCTCTACATGATGATACGGGAACGATAAGGTTTTGGATTTGGTTCTACGATTGTGAACTCTCGCAAAGATTTTTTATTATAGAATGGTATGATTAAGGAGGAATAATGTCTTTACGACCAGTGAAACGAATTGTTGAGGCCCAACCAACATTAGAAGGAGCCGGCGTTCATCTCCGTCGCGCATTCGGATTTGGAAGTACTGAGGATGTTGATCCATTTCTTTTGCTTGATGACTTTCGCAATGACGATCCGGAAAAATATCGAAGGGGATTTCCGTGGCATCCGCATCGCGGCATTGAAACAATTACGTACGTGCTTGCCGGAGCTGTAACACACAGCGACAGTTTGGGCAATCAAGGCGCCCTCCGATCCGGCGATGTACAATGGATGACGGCTGGAAGGGGAATTCTTCATCAGGAAATGCCGTTCGGGGACGCGCAAGGAAGAATGCACGGCTTTCAATTATGGGCAAATCTTCCCTCATCATTGAAAATGACTTCGCCGCGCTATCAGGATGTGAGGTCAAACGACATTCCGGTGGTCACTGACGATGATGGAACGCAGGTGAAGGTTATCTGCGGAGAATTTTGGGGAAAGAGAGGTCCGGTTGATGGTATTGCCGCTGAGCCGCAATATCTTGACGTATATGTCCCTCCGAGGAGACGAAAAACTCTGAAGGTGGAAATAGATCGTCATGCTTTTGCATACATTTTTGAGGGTGAAGGGAATTTCCGCGCCGCCTCCCAACCGATGGATATTCGTCGTGAAGTGCTTGATCCGTATGGTAATGAACAACTCGAATGGTCGGGGAATCGGTCACTTGTTCTTTTTGATAACGGTGATGAAGTAACGGTGCAGGCAGGTGAAAACGGTGTACGGTTTCTTCTCGTTTCAGGCGCTCCCTTGCGTGAACCGATTGCCTGGGGAGGACCAATTGTGATGAATACAGAAGCAGAACTTCGTCAGGCATTTGCAGAACTAAGGAACGGGACGTTTATACGAGATGGGAAAAGCTTGTGATATTATATCTTACGAGAACGGATCTTATTCTTGGTAATGGTGATAAATGTTTTCTCAAAAGAGAGACCCTTTTGTTGCAAGAAAGAAATTAATTTAGAGGAAATGAGTTGAACATCTTTGAACTCATAGCGCAAAAAGATCACGCCAATTCCTTGAATGCCATGAGCAAAAATCCATTCACCAAAATCTTTGTCTTCAGTTATAACGATTGAATTGGTTTCTTGAGCAATTCGTATCACCTCAAAATCAGAAGTCCCGGCGAAATGTTCTCGAATGGAAAGTATATCGAACCCTTGCTGTTGAAGGCTGACCAAAATATCATTATGGACATCTTCATCAACAATGAGTTTCATTATGTAATTACAGCTTCTTGAGAAATGACATCAGCAGCGTATTCTATTGCCGCAAGTATATCGTCTTTGGTAAGATTGGGGTAGGCTTTAAGTATTTCTTGTATTGATATCCCTTCGGCAAGCCGTTTGAGAATAGATTCTACTGTGATACGCGTCCCCTTAATAATCGGCTTGCCGAGCATGATGTTGGGATCGGATACTATTCGAAGTGAATAATTCATACTCTTCTCGTCCATTTTCTTGCAATATATACTTTGTTATTATTACTTGCAATAACACAAACCCGCCTTCGTTAAGCGGGTTTGTATGTAATGATGGAAATCGTTCCCTACCTGTTTTTTCTCTTCAGCACTTTCTTTACTTTGGCAAATTTCTCTCTATTTACCTGATTATATGTCTTCAGTGGCAAACCGTAAATTTTGATGAATCCTTCTGCTGCAGTATGATCGAATGTGTCTTCTGCAGTATATGTTGCAAGTTTCATATCGTATAGTGAATAGGGAGACGTGCGGCCGGCAATTTCAATAGTGCCTTTGTACAATTTCAGTTTTACAATTCCTGTTACGTTCTTCTGAGTTTCGTCGATAAAGGCATCCAGCGCTTTCCGCAGGGGGGAAAACCACGTTCCATTATAGATAATGTCGGCATAGTCGTTCGAAAGTTTTGCTTTGTAGTGCATCACTTCTTTGTCGAGCGTCAGTCGTTCCAATTCGCGATGAGCAAAGTGTAATGTTACAGCGGCGGGAGCTTCGTACACTTCACGCGACTTTATTCCGACAAGACGATTTTCAACCAAATCGAGTCTGCCGACACCATTGGCACCTGCAATTTCATTTAATTTATGAATGAGCGAAACACCATCCATTTTTTTACCGTTAAGTCCGACAGGGACGCCTTCTTTAAATTCAATAGTAACGTACGTTGGTTTGTCTGGCGCTTTTTCAGGAGCAACGGTTCGTTGGTATGCATCTTCCGGCGCTACTTCCATCGGGTCTTCAAGAATACCGCACTCAATGCTTGTTCCCCAAATGTTTTCATCAATGGAATATGGACTTTCTTTTGTTGCCTTCACCGGAATGCCGTGTTTTTGACAATACTCTACTTCTTCTTCACGTGATTTGAATTCCCATTCGCGTAACGGCGCAATCACTTTCATTTCCGGAGCGAGCGCCATCACGGAAACCTCAAACCGCACTTGATCATTTCCTTTTCCCGTGCAACCATGAGCAACATGTGTGCACTTTTCACGCTTGGCAACTTCTACCAGCGCTTTGGCGAGTAACGGTCTGCCGAGTGAGGTTGCCATCGGGTATGTGTGTTCGTACAAGGCGCCTGCCTTGAGAGCGGGAAAGATGTAGTCGTACACAAATTCTTTTTCAAGATTTTGCATGAAGACTTTCTTTGCGCCAGATTTGTATGCTTTTTCTGCAACGCCGATGAGTTCTTTTTTCTGACCGAGGTTTCCGGTAACTGTAATGACATCAGCGTTGTATTTTTCCTGAAGCCACTTGACGATGACGGAGGTATCAAGTCCGCCTGAGTAAGCGACTGCGATTTTAGGTTTTTTCACGGTTTCATTCCTTGATATGTTATTAAGAAAATAAGAGTTCTTTGATAAACTTTTCTACAGCGTTAATTTTTTTTGTTGATACCGGCGTGACAAACACCGTATCATCGCCCGCTACTGTACCGAGAATCATCGGACTGTGAAGTGAATCGAGATACGATGCAACGCCCGGTGCTCGTCCCGGAAGAGTTCGGATAACAACGAGTACTTCATTGTGTTCAACGGCAGTTACTTCTCGACCTATAAGCGGAGTAACTTTCATTTCTTCTCTGTGTTCATTGATGGTGTATCGCAAACCCTGCTCTGTATGGATTCTCACTACTCCCAATTCAGCCAGATCGCGCGAGAGTGTTGCTTGCGTTACGGTGAATCCTCGTTTTTTCAGCAGCGAAGCGAGTTCTTCCTGACTGGAAACAACTTGGCTTTGAAGGATTTCCTTTATTGCAAAATGGCGTTGCGGTTTGTTCATATAATTTGAAACGGTGCGTCGCTTTTTTTGTTTTCACCCATTGCCGTAAAGTTGCCGATGAGTTTTGCCATGATTGCTTTTTGAACGTGTAATCTATTTTCTGCCTGATCGTTAACAACTGATTGTTTTCCATCCAGCGCGTCGTCAGTTATTTCTTCACCCCGATGCGCCGGCAGGCAGTGCATCACAATAACATCCTCCTTTGCCTGTCTGATGAGCGAAGTATTAACCTGATATTCCCAAAAATCGTAAATCCGTTTTGTGCGTTCATGTTCTTGCCCCATACTTGTCCATGTGTCGGTGTACACCACGTCGGCTTTGTTCACGGCGCTTTTCGGATCGCGAATGATTTCGATTTTGCTGACTCGTGCTTCGAGAGCTTTCTGATAAATTGTTTTATCCGGTTCATAACCGTACGGAATAGCAAGAGTGAGGTGCAGCGGAATAATCGTTGACAGTTCAAGCCACGAATTGACGATGTTGTTTCCGTCTCCGACGTATGCAATTTTCACGTAGTCCCGTAATTTTTTGTACTGGCGAATTGTGTACAGGTCCGCAAGAATTTGACATGGATGTGAAAGGTCAGACAGTGCGTTGATGACCGGAATAGTTGCATGTTTTGCCATATCGAGCAGCAGTTGATGATCGAAGACGCGGGCAACAATGCCGTCATTAAAACGCGACAACACGTGTGCAACATCTGCCGCCGATTCACGTGTGCCAAGACCGACACCTTCATCCGTCAGAAAAATTGCATGACCGCCGAGTTGTATGATGCCCACTTCGAACGACACGCGCGTTCGGAGTGACGGTTTTTGGAAAATTGTTGCGATGGTTTTTCCGGCGAGTGGCTTTAATTCCTTTTGTGTTCTCAGCGTGTCAGCGAGCGCCAAAAGTTCGAAGACTTCATTTTGAGTCAAATCTGCGATGGAGAGAAAATCTTTTTTCATAGGCATTCCAGGATGTTCCACGTTCGAGAATACACGATACTGTTTCGGGATGGATTCATTGCAGTGACTTCTCGACTTCGCTCAAAGCAACAATCGTTTTTCTGTTGTGCAGATGAAGACGAGACATGGCGAACTCGCACATTGTTTACCATGGTCATAACACCAACTCCGTTCCAATTCCTTCGTCAGTAAAAATTTCGAGTAGAAGCGAATGTTTTTTTCGTCCATCAACCATGTGCACTTTTTTTACACCGGCGTGGAGTGTGGAGAATGCCGATTTTATTTTCGGAATCATCCCTCCACTGATGATGCCTTCGCTGAATAATTCTCGTGCATGCTGTTCTGTTAAGGTAGAAATCAATTGCTTGTTGGCAATAACGCCTTCGACGTCGCTTAAATAGACAAGTTTTTCCGCTTTGAGCGCGGAAGCAACTGCAGCTGCGGCAAGATCGGCATTGACGTTGTATATTGTGCCGTCAACACCAACACCAAACGGTGCAATCACCGGCATCAGTTTGTTGTTCAACAACAATTGAAGAAACGGTACATTGACGTTAACAATTTTTCCGACCAAACCGATATCTTCGCCATCTTCAAGATATTTTTCTGCCTGCAGTAAGGTGTTATCAACACCACTCAGTCCGACTGCTTCGCCGTCGTTCAGATTGATGAGGTTGACTATTTCCTTGTTGATTTTACCTGCAAGCACCATCTGCACAACATCCACCATTCTTTTGTCGGTAAAGCGGTGGCCGTTAACAAATTGCGTTTCAATGCCGAGTTTGTAGGCAACGTCGGTGATTTCTTTTCCGCCGCCGTGTACAATAACAATGTTGATACCGATCTTTTTGAGGATGGTAACATCTTTGGCAAAACGTTGTTTTAGTTCGGTTTCTGTTTGCGCCGCACCACCATACTTTACGACAAATGTTTTACCCTCATATTTCTGAATGTAGGGGAGCGCTTCAATTAAAATTTCTTCTTTTGATAGAGACATTTTACGGTTTCCTTTGTTTTCCCGTTACCATGTGTACCAAAGTTAGGTAGTGGTATGTTCCGTCTTTACCTGTGATGTTTGCCGAGCAGAAACTTGGCGTTACACATTGACGTTGAAGAATGACAGTTGAGTATAACATTTTGGTCTTGCCGTGTTGTCTTCTCGATCACTACGATCGATAACTTGCATTGATTCTTACATATTCAGCGGATAAATCACACGTCCAGAACGTAGCGGAGTGTTTTCCGCCATTTAAGTTGACAGTAATGGTAATTTCCTTTTTCTGCAGTACCTCTTTCGCTTTCTCTTCAGAAAAATTGATATCGTATTTTTTCCCGAGAATCTTCACATCGTCAAAAAATATTTCAGTAACGTCAGGATTGAAATCGATGCCGGCATATCCGACAGCGGCAAGAATTCTTCCCCAGTTGGCGTCTTCACCGTGAATGGCAGTTTTCACCAGCGGTGAGTTGCAAATTGTCCGACACGCCTTCTCGGCATCGGTCACATTTTTTGCTCCGGTAACAGTAACCTCAACAAATTTTGTTGCTCCTTCGCCATCTTTCACAATTAATTTTGAAAGGGTGATCATCACATGCTCAAGTGCCGCGTAAAATAATTTGTAATCATTTGTTCCTTCTTTAATTTCTCTATTCTCTGCTTTTCCGTTGGCAAGGATGAGTGCCATGTCGTTGGTGCTGGTGTCGCCATCCACCGTAATCCGGTTGAACGATTGTTCCGTCGCTTGTTGAAATGCTCTTCTGAGCAGAGAATGAGAAATGTTTGCATCAGTGGTAATAAAGGCAAGCATGGTTGCCATGTTGGGCGCTATCATTCCCGACCCTTTTGCAATTCCGCCGATACGGACGGGAACGCCGTTGATTTCGAATTCTACAGCACATTCTTTGGGAAAAGTATCGGTTGTGCAGATTCCTTCGGCGGCATCGTCACTTCCATCTTTGCTCAATGTTTTTGCCGCTTCGTAGATTCCCCACGTCAATTTATCCATCGGTAGAAACTGGCCGATGACACCGGTGGAAGCGATGAGTACCTGTGATTCTTTTATACTCAATGCTGATGCAACAGTGGAAATAGATTGTTTTGCGTTCATCATCCCACGTTCGCCGGTACACGCGTTGGCATTACCGCTGTTGATGAGAATTGCGCGGGCAATTTTTGATCTCTGCAGTTGCTTTCGATTCAAAGTAACACAGGCGGCAACAGTTCTGCTTTGTGTGAATACTCCGGCAGCATGTGCCGGTACTTCGGAGTAGATAAGTGATACATCTTTCTTCGATTTTTTAATGCCGGCTCGGACACCGGAAGCAATAAATCCTTGCGGTGCGCAAACGCCGCCAAAGACAGTTTTTAATTTTGGATGTTTCATAGGCAACGTAATAAATTATAGGAGACTCTCAGTTTCATCAAAACCGAACATCAAATTCATATTTTGCACTGCCTGTCCGGCGGCGCCTTTGACAAGATTATCAATGACAGATAAAATAACCAGTTGGTTGTTCCGTTCGTACATCTTCCATCCGATATCGATAAAGTTTGTGTACTGTACATTTTTGATTTCCGGCTCGGTGTTGTTGAGAAGTCGAATAAAAGGAGCGGAAGAATAGTGCTTTTGATAGGCGGCTTCGATTTCCCTCGGTTGAATTCCCTTTTTGAGTGTTGCATAGATTGATGAATGAATGCCCCGAGTAATTGGAATAAGATGAGGAACAAATGTAACAATTGATTGTTGACCGCCGACATCGTTGAGTACGGTTTCTATTTCTGGTGTGTGTTGATGGGTACCGACTTTATATGCCTTCACCGATTCATTGATTTCGGTAAACGAAAAATCAACAGACGATTTTCGTCCTGCACCGGAAACGCCGGACATTGAACTGATAGTGATACCGACGGGCTCGATCAGATGTTCTTTTACCAGCGGGAGCAACGGCAACAGAGCGCTGGTAACGTAACATCCGGGGTTTGCAATCAATTGCGCAGTGATAATTTTCTCTTTATTCCACTCCGGCAAACCGTATACGGCTTTTGTTATGTACTCTTTGGCTGTGTGTTCATGTTTGTAATATTGTTGGTAGAGAGCAGTATCGTGCAGGCGAAAATCTCCCCCGAGGTCAATCACTCTTTTGCCGGAATCGATCAACGCAGGAACGTAATTCATTGCTTCGCCGGAAGGAAGAGCAATGAAGATAAGATCGTTATCCAAAACTTTGTCAATTGAATATTCTTCAAATGCAAGCCGCCCGATTTCTGACGAACGAAACTTTGGATAGAGTTCATCAACCCGTTTACCTGCCGATGAATGAGCAAATACTTTTGATACAGTGATGTGGGGATGGCGCAATAAGAGTGCAAGTAATTCTGCTCCCGAATATCCCGACGCACCGATGATGGAGACGGTTTTTTTCATGACTGAATAAATATACGACAAACTGTATAGTTATGCAATAAACTTTTCTGAGAAACTCCTACTTCTTTTGGAACGCCTCTGTTTTTTCCGTATCTTTATCCGGAATTCATCGTACGCAGCATACATTTTTTAGAGGAAAAACTATCTTTTCCGAAGGATGCTTCGAATTACAAAACTAATATAGGCGCGGATGAAAATCAGTGTCAGAATTTAAGTTAGATGTTGAACATTAGTACTTATCTCTATGGGCTTTAACTGTGGTATCGTCGGACTTCCGAATGTCGGAAAATCTACTCTCTTTAATGCCATTACGGCGGCAGGTGCGGAAGCGGCAAATTATCCTTTTTGCACTATTGAACCGAATGTCGGTGTTGTTATTGTACAAGATGAACGGGTTGATAAACTTGTCAAAATTTATCATTCACAGAAAACTGTTCCTTCCTCTATCGAATTTGTCGATATCGCCGGATTAGTCAAAGGCGCCAGCAAAGGAGAAGGGTTAGGCAATCAATTTTTATCTCACATCCGCGATGTTGATGCTATTGTGCATGTGGTGAGATGTTTTGACGATCCGAATGTGGTGCATGTTGATGGCAGTGTCAATCCGAAGCGTGACATTGAAGTAATCGAAACAGAATTGATTCTTAAAGACCTCGAAACAATCGAGAAGAAAATTCACGATGCCGATCGACGCGCGAAAAGCGACAAAAAATTCAAACCCGAGGCGGATTTTTACATTCGGGTAAAAGAGCATCTTTCAACAGGGAGGCTTGCACGATATGTTGCCGTTCATGATGACGAAGAAAAAATCTGGCTTCGCGACATGCATCTGCTGACTAACAAACCAGTAATGTATGTGTGTAATGTGCACGAAAAAGAAATTACCACCGGCAACCAGTACGTTGAACAGGTAAAAGAGATTGCATCAAAGGAAGGGGCCAAAGTTCTTGTTGTCAGCGCCGCCGTTGAATCTGAAATTGCTGAACTGCCACAGGAAGAGCGAACAGCATTTCTGGAGGGATTGGGGCTGAAAGAGTCGGGGCTACAACAAGTTGTGCGTGAAGGAATGGATTTACTTGGTTTAATTACCTTTTTTACCGCGGGACCAAAAGAAACTCACGCCTGGACGGTGCGGAAAGGGGCGCTTGCTCCTGAAGCGGCCGGTGTTATCCATTCTGATTTTGAAAAAGGTTTTATCCGCGCTGAAATTATGAAATGCGAAGATTTATTTCGGCTTGGCGACGAACATAAAGTGAAAGAAGCCGGACTGCTTCACGTGGAAGGGCGGGAGTATGTTATTCAGGATGGAGACATTTGTCATTTCAGGTTTAATGTGTAATTACAACTTTTTAGTTGTGCCGCCTGAAGGCCAGCGGCTACCAAAATAACGATGCAATTTTGTCCAAATTGTAAAACCGAATACACCGACGAAGAGAATCTCTGCGTCGATTGCGGAATTCCGCTCGTCGCTAAACTTCCCGCGCCTCAACCGATGGATATATGCGATGAGTGTGGTGCTGATATCGGATTAGATTCTGACTTTTGTCCATTCTGCGGAGCATTGTATGCTGAAGATCAGTACTCCTGCACCAATCATCCGCTTGCAGTGGCAAGGGGAGTGTGCGTTATTTGTCAGCAGTTGTTTTGTAACGACTGTTTGAAGAAGACCAATGGAAAATTTCTTTGCATCGATCATCAGCACATTGAACTTTCAGAAGGATGGGCGGTGGTGTTTACCACCGGTGATCGCATTGAAGCAGACATTGTTCGCGGAAAACTGGAAAGCGCCGGTATTACAACCAATCCGCGAAATACCACCACCATCAGTATGATGGCGGATGGTTTTATCGATAACGCGCTCGGCAGAACGATCTTCAAATATCCCATCAAAATTTTTGTTCCTACCGAACAGTACTTCGACGCGCTTGCAGTGTTAGAACATACGGATAAAAACGATGTGGAAGAACAACATTAAACTTGGTACTGACGGCTGGCGCGCGCGTGTTGGTGAAGGATTCAATGAAGAAAACGTTCTACGCATTGCTGAGGCAATTGCAAGATATTTACGAGAACAACAACACTCACGCTGTCTTGTTGCAATTGGGTTTGACGGCAGAAAAGATTCAACACAGTGTGCCGAACTTGTTGCCCGCGTACTTTCAGCGCACGGTATTGCCGTTCTTCTTTCCACCTCAATTGTTCCAACGCCGGTACTGTCGTACACCACTAAACTCCATACTTGCTCCGCCGGTATTATGATTACCGCAAGCCATAATCCGGCAACGTACAACGGGATGAAATTCAAAGCATCGTACGGCGGACCTTTTACCGGTGAAGAAACCAAACGCATTTCACAACTGCTTTCTGAAGATATTGAGGGAAAACAAAATGATGTATTGATTGAACGAAGAGATTTTCTTCCTGAGTACATAGCACATCTGAAAAATGTTATCGATTTCAACATCCTTCAATCATTCGCGGAAAATCCAAAACATACAGCAAGCGTGATGATTGATTCGATGGGAGGGGCAGGACAAACGATTTTGGAAGATATTCTCACTTCACTCGGTTGGCGCGCACAAACATTGTTTGGAAGCCCTGAACCGAGTTTCTACGACAGAAATCCTGAGCCCATTGAACGAAATATTGAACCGTTGAAGTACAACGTTAGCGTCACCGACAGCATTCTCGGTATTGCCACTGATGGTGATGCCGACCGCTGTGCCATAGTCTTTCCGGATGGGAAGTGGGTGTCGGTGCAACAAACTATTTTGATGTTACAGTGGCATCTGTATCATTACAAAAAAATGCGCGGGGC
>JBFMDF010000038.1:0-11879 GCA_040753935.1 Bacteroidota bacterium
TGATACAAAACTTCCTGCAACAATTGAGGGGGCGGTGCAAAGCGGATTTGAGTGTGCACGGTTGGCAGAAAACAGGTTGACTAATTCTCTGTAACAGAAAAAGTCGTTATAAAGTGTAGAACAGAATATATTGTAGATTTCACCCCACTATCGGCAGCATCATTCGTATCGTTGTCCCCTTACCCAGTTCGCTGTCAATTTCAATTTTCCCTTTGTGATCATCTATCACCTTCTTTACAATGGACATGCCGAGTCCGGTGCCATGCTTTTTGCCGTAGGTGACAAACGGTTCAAAAATTCTTCGCTTTACCTCTTCGGGCATACCTGTTCCGGTGTCAATAAATTCGATCTTTACTGTTCCATCAACTGGTTCGGTAACGACGGTCAATGTACCGCCGTTGGGCATAGCATCGCGCGCATTGCTGGCAATGTTGTAAAACACTCGCGTCATCTTATCTTGATCAAGCTTCACTTTCCCTTTGAAGTTCAACTTTCGTTCGAGTTTGATGTTGTGTTTGACTAAATCTTTTTCGATGAAGAGCAAGACACCTTCCATCACATCTTCAAACACCACTTCTTCAATGTTGGTAGAACTGACACCGCGGCTGAAATCCAGAATTTCTTGAGCCATGTTGACGAACCGGTCAACCTGGTGAATCATTTCGTCAGCCATTTTTGCCGCTTCTTCATTGCCGGATTTCTTCTTCATCACCTGCGCGTACACACGCAATGTGCCCATCGGATTTTTAATGTCGTGAATAATGGTGCTTGCCATTCTTCCCACTGCAGAAAGCCGTTCGTTGTTCACCATTTCCTGTGCCAATCGTGCATTTTCAATGGCAATGGAAGCGTGAATGGACAACGCATTGATAAACTCTTCGTCTTGCGGAGTAAATGGTCCCCCTTTTTTATTCAACAGCTGAAACACGCCGATAATTTTACCATCGCGATTGCGCATTGGCATTGTCAGCATGTTGTTGGTGCGGTAACCGGTTTTCTTATCGACCTCAGGATTAAATCTCGGATCGTTGTAGGCATCTGGTATGTTAACAATTTCACCTGTCTTTGCGACGTAGCCCGCAAGTCCTTTTCCAATCGGCAGACGAATTTCAATCACTTCCGAGCCGCGCAGTGCTTTCGACCAGATTTCGCCCTTCAATTCATCGAGAAGGTACAACGTGCCACGGTCTGCCAAAATGGATTTGATGGCGGTTTCCAAAATAATGTCAAGCAACTTGTCTAAATCAAGTGTAGAGTTAACTTGCTTTGCAGCGTCGATCAGCGTGTTGAGTTTGTTGATGTGTTGTTTCGAAATTTCAACCGTACGTTCAAGTTCGTTAACAATCGTCGCATCGGCAGTTCGTAGCCGCTTGGTCATGCTTTTCAGCATGTTGAGTTGAATGATGTTGTTGGACTTCAACAGATTGTCGAAATCTTGTTTGCTTAGACTGGCACAGACTGTATTTTCTACTGCTGTTGTGCGTGCAGAACGCGGCTGATCATCTAACAATTCCATCTCGCCGAAGTAATCTCCTTTACCTAAATATGCCAAAATCGTTTCTGCGCCATACTTTGTTACTTTAGAGATTTTCACCCTTCCTTCAAGAATCATATAGAGACGTTCGCCGCGCGTATTTTCCTGAAAAATAACGGTACTGGCGGGGAATCGTTCCTCTTTGCACATTTTTAAAATTGCATTCAGGTTTGTATCGGCAACGTATTTCAGCGCCGTATTGAGCCTGAGATTCTCGATTGTCAGCAATGATTGTTCCATGCGGTTATGTGGATTGTTTTTTGTCAAGCGAAAAGTACGCATCAGAACAGAGAGAAGCAAGGAAACCGTTGAAAGATAATTTCAGCGACGTGACGAATCTCAAGCATAGGGTCTGTCCCAATTTTTCTGTATATTTGTGTGCAATTGATCAGTGGAGGATGCAATGAGTGCAGGCTCCACTTTTTTTCGACCATCAGACGATAATAGTCAGATTCACTGAATTCATCATCACAACTGAAGTTACGCATTGACGAAATCAGTCCGAAGGATGCGAAGCATTCTTTGAATCCTTCGGATTCGTAGAAAAGTGGAGATGTAAAGCCGGGCTTCGGCTTGGCAATGAGAGAAATTTTCACATTCACATAGTTCTCAACGCCCGCTAAAGGTGGTGAAACGCTTGCGGAACTTCAGCTATATTGAGAAAGGCATTGCTGTGAGTAACAACTCGAAGAGTCCTTCAGATAAAATTATTTTTTCCATGATTGGCGTGGGAAAGGTATTCAAACCAAACAGGCAGGTGTTAAAAGACATTTATCTCTCTTTTTTTTACGGCGCAAAGATTGGCGTACTGGGGTTAAACGGCGCAGGAAAATCCACACTGTTAAAAATTATTGCCGGCATTGACACAGATTATCTTGGCACCATCAACGCACAAAAAGGAATTACCTTCGGCTACCTTCCGCAGGAACCGGAACTTGATCCCACAAAAACAGTAAAGGAAATTGTTGAAGAAGGTCTGCAGGATACAGTAAATCTTCTGAAAGAATATGAATCCGTCACAGCTCAATTTGCCGATCCAACTGCCGACATGGAAAAATTACTGGAGAAGCAAGGCGAACTGCAGGAAAAAATTGATCATCTGAATGCGTGGGATTTGGACAGCAAACTGGAACAGGCGATGGATGCACTGCGATGTCCGCCGGGCGAAACGCCTGTGAAAGTACTGTCGGGCGGTGAACGGCGTCGCGTTGCGCTGTGTCGATTGCTGTTACAAGAACCGGATGTTCTGCTCCTTGACGAACCAACAAATCATTTGGATGCTGAATCAGTTTCGTGGCTGGAACAACATCTTGCGCAATACAAAGGAACCGTTCTTGCGGTTACGCACGATCGTTATTTTCTCGACAACGTTGCAGGATGGATTCTGGAATTAGATCGAGGCGAAGGAATTCCGTTTGAGGGGAACTACTCGTCGTGGCTTGAGCAGAAGCAGAAGCGATTGGAAGTTGAGGAAAAACAAGAATCAAAACGGCAGCGGGTACTGAAACGCGAGTTGGAATGGGTGAGGATGAATCCAAAGGGACGGCACGCAAAAAGCAAAGCACGTATTGCTGCGTACGAACAGATGCTTTCAGAAGAACACGAACGGCGAAACGAGGAGATTGAAATTTTCATTCCAAAAGGTCCGCGGCTGGGTGATGTTGTTATTCGTGCAGAAAATGTTTCCAAGGCGTACGGCGATACCCTGTTGTATGAAAATTTGAATTTCGATCTTCCGCCGGGAGGTATTATCGGAGTGATCGGACCCAACGGTGCAGGTAAAACAACGTTGTTCAGAATGATCACAGGACAGGAAAAACCGGATTCCGGAAACATCACAATTGGCGAAACGGTGAAACTCGCCTACGTTGATCAAAATCGTCCGCTCGATCCGAATAAAACGATTTGGGAAGAGATTTCCGGTGGTGAGGAATTACTTCGGTTTGGTTCACGGGAAGTGAATTCCCGAGCGTATGTAGCGCGATTCAATTTCAGCGGTACTGATCAGCAAAAACTTGTTGGACAATTATCCGGCGGAGAGCGCAACCGTGTTCATCTGGCAAAAATTTTAAAAGAAGAAGCCAATGTGTTGTTGCTGGATGAACCGACAAACGACCTTGATGTGAATACACTTCGCGCACTGGAAGAGGCGCTTCTTGAATTTGCCGGCTGTGCTGTTGTCATCTCACACGACCGGTGGTTTCTCGACCGCGTTGCAACTCACATTCTTGCCTTTGAAGGAGATAGCCAAGTGCAATGGTTTGACGGAAATTATTCCGAATATGAAGAGTTCCGGCGAAAGAAACTTGGCATTACAGCAGACCAACCGCATAGAATTCGATATAAGAAGTTGATGAGACAGTAAAGCAGCAGTCGCGACGGTTGTGGCTGAGTTTGTTTCGCATCCGTAAGAGATGCGGTTACAAGGTGGAACTTTTGCCCATGCACATTGCATAAATACCGGCGCCAACGGAGTGTTCTTCACCTTTTGTTCCTCGTTTCAAAAAGTAGTATATTACATCAGTTCAACTTCCCTTTTCATTTCAGTGCTTTCGAATTATTATGTCAAAGAATGGAAATTCTGAAATTCCCACAGGCTCTGCCGTTGCGGGAAAATTTGAGCAAGTGCTCGAATCATTCGGACCCAATACAAGTTATGTGTGGGATGTACTGCAACAGTATCTTGAAGATCCAACCTCAGTGAATGAAACATGGCAGCAGCTCTTTGCTGAAGTTGTTGCCTCTGGTACCATTTCACTGCCGCAAAAATCAGAAAAGAAAAAATCATCAACCGCCAATGGCGAACACAACGCTGAGAAATTACCAACGTCAACTTCATCAGCGGAACAATCAGCAAAATCTGCGCCATCATTAGAAAATGTTCGCAAGCAACTCTCCGCGATCAGTGGCGTTGCGGCAAAGATAGTCGAAAATATGGAAGCCTCGCTTTCGCTCCCCACCGCAACATCGCTGCGCGTCATTCCCGTAAAAGTATTGGATGAAAATCGTTCACTGCTGAATAAATATCTTGCCTCACGTTCAAGGGGAAAAATTTCGTACACGCACATTGTGGCGTGGGCAATTGTGAAGGCGTTGAAAAAATATCCGAATCTTAATGCATCATTCACGCGGGTTGAAGGACAGGCGTATAGAGACGAAAAACTACAAATCAATATAGGTATTGCTGTTGATACCACACGGAAAGATGGGACGCGTTCACTGCTTGTTCCGAATATTAAAAATGCCGGCGAGATGAATTTTGCAGAATTCGTTGCAGCGTATGATTCCATTGTGGATAAGGCACGTCGTTCTGCACTCGATCCGGGCGATTTTCAAGGAACGTCAATCACGCTTACCAATCCTGGAACTGTTGGAACAGTTTCGTCTGTGCCTCGCTTAATGCCGGGACAGGGAGCAATCATTGCCACCGGCTCAATCGGTTATGATGCCGCACATCAGGGAATGTCTCCACAAACATTGTCGGCGCTCGGCGTCAGCAAAGTAATGAATATTACCTGCACGTACGACCACCGCATTATTCAAGGGGCAGAATCGGGACAATTTCTGCAATACATCCATTCACTGCTTATTGGTGAAGAAGAGTTTTACCAAGATTTGTTTGCCGATTTGCATATTCCGTTCGAACCGGTCAAATGGGCATCGGATATTAACGCGGTAGCAATTGGCGGCGGTGCCACGGATGATTTTGTTGAAAAGCAAGCCCGTGTACAGCAGTTAATCAATGCATATCGCGTTCGCGGACATTTGATTGCGCATCTCGATCCGCTTGTCGATGAGCCGAAAAATCATCCTGAACTCGATCCAGCGTACTATGGATTGACGGTATGGGATCTTGATCGCGAATTTCTCTTTACCAATAAAGACGGCTACACTAAATCTACACTGCGTGAGATACTTGATATTTTATACTCGACGTACTGCGGTTCCATCGGCGTCGAATTCATGAATATTCAGGAGCCTGATCAGAAGAAGTGGCTGATTCAAAAAATGGAGCCGTCGCGCAATCGTCCGCTATTGCCGCGCGAGCGTAAATTGCAGATTCTTAAAAAACTGATCCATGCAGAAGAATTTGAACGATTTCTTCACACTAAGTTTGTGGGACACAAACGTTTTTCGCTCGAAGGTGCTGAGTCGTTTATTTCCATAGTTGATGTTGTGTTAGATGAACTTGCCGACGATGGCGCCGAACGTGTTGTCATTGGCATGGCGCACCGCGGCAGGTTGAATATTCTTGCCAATGTCATTGGCAAATCGTTGGCAAAAATTTTCTCTGAGTTTGAAGGTAATATTGATCCGACGACAATTCAAGGCTCAGGCGATGTGAAATACCATCTTGGGGCGCATGGTATTCACAAAACACTGAATGGAAAAGAAATTATTGTTGAAGTTGCTCCCAATCCAAGTCACCTCGAAGCGGTCAATCCTGTTGTTGAAGGAATGGTGCGAGCAATGCAGGATCGTTCTGCCGATCTTGAACGAAACAAAGTCATTCCCATTCTCGTTCATGGCGATGCCGCATTCGCCGGTCAGGGAATTGTGGCAGAAACATTGAACCTTTCGCAGTTGAAAGGGTATCGCACCGGCGGAACAATTCACATCATCATCAACAATCAAATCGGGTTTACTACTTCGCCGGATGATGCGCGTTCAACTCCGTACTGCACCGATGTGGCGAAAATGGTACAAGCGCCGATTTTTCACGTCAATGGAGATAATCCCGAAGCGTGTGCGCGTGTTGCCGCGCTGGCAGTTGCCTACCGAAACACGTTCAAAAAAGATGTTGTTATTGATATGTTCTGTTACCGCAAGTACGGACATAACGAAGGCGATGAGCCGAGTTATACCCAACCGCTGCTCTACAAAAAAATTAAATCCCATCCATCGGTGCGTGAAATTTACGGAGAGAGGTTGATTCTCGACAAAGAAATTACTCGTGAAGAATACGACCAACTGCGGAACGAGGCGAAACAACGATTTGAACGAGCGCTTGAAGCATCGCAGAAACGCGAAATGCATATGAAAGCAGAAATTGCTCTTGCAGTGACGCAGGAACAGATTGAAGCAATGCAGCCGTTCAAAGAGACTTCGGTGTCGTACGATGTGTTACATGAAGTGGCGGTAAAACTGGGAACCACGCCGAATGACTTTGTCGTCAATCCCAAGTTGGTAAAGATGCTGGAGCAACGGCGAACATTCAACCGCGAGACGAAAATAGATTGGGGATTTGCGGAAGCGCTTGCTTTTGGAACGCTGGTCTATGAAGGGAATAGCGTGCGAGTGAGCGGTGAGGATGTGGGGCGTGGAACATTTAGCCACCGACACGCAAAGTTGTACGATGCAAATACCGGCGCAGTGTACATTCCGCTGCAACATATCCGCGAACAACAGGGGATGTTTTATGTGTTCGACAGTCTGCTGTCGGAATTTGCGATATTGGGGTTTGAATTCGGCTACAGCGTTTCCGATCCGCTCTCGCTGGTGATTTGGGAAGCGCAGTTTGGAGATTTTGCGAATGGCGCACAGGTGATCATTGATCAGTTTTTCGCTGCATCGGAAGCGAAATGGCAACAACCGTGCGATCTTGTGTTGTTGCTGCCGCATGGGTACGAAGGGCAGGGACCGGAACATTCCAGCGCGCGTCTTGAACGTTACTTACAATTGTGTGCAGAAGACAATATGCAGGTATGCAACGTCTCAACACCGGCGCAGTACTTTCATGTCCTGCGTCGTCAATTACGCGATGCGCGCCGCCGTCCGCTGGTGCTGATGTCGCCAAAAAGTTTACTGCGTCATCCGCTTGTTATTTCATCGCCGTCAGAATTTACGGATGGGAAATTTTACTTTGTCATAGATGATGCACATGCTTCATCCGATGCGCGCCGAGTAGTCCTCTGTTCCGGTAAAGTATACTACGATGCACTGCACATGATGAACGAAATGAAAGTGAAAGATATAGCGCTTGTTCGGCTGGAGCAATTCTATCCGTATCCGCAAAATGAATTGCGGACAATTTTCACTAAATACAGCCGGGCAACAGAAGTTATCTGGCTTCAGGAAGAGCCGAAGAACATGGGAGCGTGGAATTTTCTTGCCGATAGATTACGCGAAGATGTACTGCCGACACAACGCGTGCAATACTGCGGTCGTCCTGCTTCGGCAAGCACTGCTACCGGTTCGCTGAAACGTCATCTGCACGAGCAGGAGATTTTGTTGAGAGAAGCGTTGGGGTACGATACGTAAGGAAGATTGTAGCACCTTCGCAAAGGGGGAAAGCCGTACACTTGCCATTTGACTTTATTTGAAAAAACTGTATCTTGCCGTAGAACAAAGGAGAACAGAATCGAATAATTGTTAGAGAGTTGTGACAATGAATCAACAGTATCATGTATTCTCTAACAAGTACAGCCGGATGTCACTCAGAGGTTAGAGATGAGATTCGGCTTTTTTCGTTTACGAGGTAGTATGAAAAAATTATTTGTTGTTTTACTTATCTCAAACCCTTTCGTTTTATTAGCACAGGAATTTGCAAAGTACGGCGGCGAGTTTATGTATATCGGTATCGGCGGCCGTGCCTTAGGAATGGGAAGTGCCTTCACTGCACTTGCGAACGATGTTACGGCAAGTTACTGGAACCCCGCCGGACTTGCGCGTATTAACTATCCGCAAATTGCCGCATCGCACGATGAACGGTTTGGCAATCTTATCAATTACGATTACGGCGCTGTAGCATTTCCGTACGGAGCAAATTCCGTCAGCGCCGAAACGGGCGAAACCGAATACAATGCCGCATCGTTTGCCGTCAGCGTTATTCGATTAGGAATGGATGGCATTCCCGATACGCGCAAAGCGTGGGCAGACAGCAACGGGAATGGATTGTTTGACGATGGGGTAAATCTTCGTCCGGATTACAACGCCATTACTTTTTTTAATGCAAGTGATTGGATTGTGTACGGAACGTACGCGCGCCAATCGTCAGATAATTTCTTCTATGGTGCGAATGTAAAACTTATCCGTCGCAACATTGGAGAATTTCACGGAACGGGAATTGGTTTTGATGTCGGCATGTTATATTTGCCTGTCGAACGGCTATCGCTTGGGGTAAATCTACAAGATGCAACCACCACACTGGTAGCGTGGAATACCGGCACGAATGAATTGATTTCGCCAACGTTGAAAATAGGTACAGCGTATTACGTGGAAATTTTTAATGGACGATTAACGCCAGCCGTAGGGGCAGATATTCGTTTTGAAAATCGTCGTTCTTCTGCTGTTGCTCATCTTGGTCCAATCAGTTTTGATCCGCAGGCGGGAATTGAGTTTGATTACAACAACATTGTCGCCATTCGTGCCGGATACAATGATCTCGGCAATCTCACGCTCGGCGCCGGTATTCACTTGCGCAAACTTGACATTGATTATTCCTTTGCAAAGTTTGATGCCGCTGATCAATTGGGGAATACTCATCGCATCTCACTTCGGCTGACGCTTGAAGAAGAACAATACCGTCGTGGAGCAGAGTAAATGCAAGACCAATCGCAGCGCAGAGTGATGAAGGTATCTGTTGCTGCGGCTCTTTCAGCGTTGTTCTTTCTTGCCTGTTCATCAACTGCATCTTTACCACGATATTCTAAAGCACACTCGCCCGCGCTGGCAGTACGGCAATTACCCTATCCGGATGGTTGGACGGAGATCGCCGATAAAACACTAGCACCGTCTTATGAGTTGATGTTGGTGAACGGCGATTCTTCTGCAGTGATGGTGGTACGAGAACTACAGATGGATGATTCTACAAGAACAGCGCTGAAAAAAGAGAATGCATGTATGGCGGCATGGATTTCACTGCAGTTGAAACTGGCAGAGCGTTCCGATGAACGAAGAATAACCCGCACACCGGAGCGAATCAATGGTAACGGTATTGCGTGTTCGTACGTGTACGATGAGAAAGGATTGCTCCGCCGCGTGATTGTCTTTCACAATAAAAGAGGATTTTTTGAACTGGAGTTACTACCAGAACGGCTGACTGATAATTTTGAGCAATTAACAAAAGATCAATTTGAAGTGCTGAACGTGCTGTTGCGTTAATGAGGTCTGAAACGGGTCATCCTTTTGCCGACTTACTTTGTCTTCATCTCATATACACCATTCCACTCCGGCGGCGGAGGATTCTTGATGAACTCATTGCATCGTTTGATATACAACTGGGAAGGTCCGTCATCTGGTTTAATTGAAAGTGCTTCAGTGAACTCTCGTTTTGCTTCTTCAAACTTTCGTTGGCGGTACAGGTGAAGACCGTTACAATAAACTTCAATTGTCTTTAAGATCGTTTGATCTATTCCTGATGATTTTTCTCCAATCAGTTCAAACACTCTGATTGGCTTTGTTTTTCCTTTGACAATCAGCAAATCAAGTTCGCGACAAATCATTTCATTTTTCACCAATTCCTGTGTCCGTTCGCTTACCATAATGCGGGTACCGTATGTCTTGTTTGCTCCTTCCATTCGTGAACCGAGGTTTACAGCATCGCCAATCACCGTATAGTCGAATCTTTTTGATCCGCCGACATTACCCACCACCATATAATCGGTGTTAATGCCCATACGGACAATTAATTCCGGTTTCCCTTCTTCTTTCCAGTGCGCATCAATGTCTCTGATTTTCTCTTGCATTTGCAAAGCGGCGCGACAAGCCGGGAGAGCGCTGTTGTCCAATTCCATCGGAGCGCCCCACACTGCCATAACAGCATCGCCGACATATTTATCAAGTGTTCCATCATTCTTGAGAATAATGTCGGTCATGGCGCTGAGGTATTCGTTGAGCAGTTGGACCAGTTCTTCTGCATCAAGCCGTTCGGAGAAATTGGTGAACGATGCAATATCGGAAAAGAACACGGTCAGTTCTTTCTTCTCACCGCCGAGCCGCAGTTTTTCCGGGTGAGCGATCAGTTCGTTGACAACGGAAGGGTTGAGGTACTGGCTGAACATCCCTTTGATCATTGTCTTTTGCTTGCGTTCCGTAAGGTACTGATACACGGCGCTGCCAACATAGTTGAGGATAATGGCAGCAATCGGGCTGACGACGGGAAAAACGAAATTGTGTTCGGTAAAAGCATAGTATGTTAACATTAAGATTCCGTACATCATAACGGCAACCAGGGCGACAGCGGCAATTTCCACCATGAATGCATACTGTGTGCGAATTGATTTTAGCAACGAAACAACCGTGAAGGTGAAGAGCGATAAGATCAGAATCAACAATGATTCGTAGAGCGGGGAAAGACGGTAGAGGTAATTTTGGTGAATAAGTGTTTGCAACGCGTTGGCGTGCAGTTCAACACCGTACATCAGATTTCGTTCACTAAATCCTTCTTCAGACACCGACACGTTGAACAAGTCCTTTGATTCAGCAAAGTACGGTCCGATGAGAACCACCTTGTTGTTGAATGTGCCGTCGTACAGTAGCCCGTAATCCGGGTCGTCGAAGACGTTAATTTGTGTGTGGAGTTGCTTCTCTTCAACCGTTTCAAATTCTTTATCGTCGAGAATGTTGACGATGTCGTATTCTTTGAATGTCTTTCCTGCCGGTCCGTAGTAATTGATGAGCATTGATACGTCGTCATACTTTGGAACATGCCGGTGACCAAGGACGAATTCATTTTCCGTATTTTCTGCACACGCTGTTGACGGAAGGTGAAGCACTTTGTTCATGACGGCGAAGGCGAAAGAGGGAATATATCGTTCTTGGTTCGGCATCTTAGCGAACGGCATGTACCGACGGTACACCCCATCCACATCGTTTGGTACAAATACACTGCCTACCGAACTATCGGCAAAATAGAAAATAGAGTGAAAATTTTCTTCCTTGCGCTGTATCGTCGCTTCTTCCGTCCGCAGAGTTGTTTTTCCTGCAACAACAACATTGCGGTACTGCTGGATGGCGCTGAATAACTCCCGATCGTTGTGTTCTCCGCGTGGATCGGGTTGCTCAAATGTTAAATCAATACCGATAGCTTTGACGCCGGCACGGTTGAGGTTGCGAATTGCCCGAGCGTAGTAACTACGAGGGAAAGGAAATCGTTCTGGTACGGTGGTTTCAGATTTATCGGAAATGGAAATGATGATAACATCGAGTTCGTCTTTTGAAAATTTCAATGGACCACGGTGTGCAAATGAACGGTCAATAAACGACAACGAGAGTCTGTCGAAAAAATCGAACTCGTACAAGGCATCCTGAACAAAAACGATGACGGCAATTGCAATTGAGGTACTCAATAACAATCGGTACATCCAATTGCGCAATGTTGTGGTGGAAGGCAAACGTCTCATTG
>JBFMDF010000039.1:0-11297 GCA_040753935.1 Bacteroidota bacterium
AGTAGATGATGTGGTGAGCGCTCTTTGTTTTATCGGTGATACATTGTATGCGGGAGGAGATTTTAACAATGCCGGCGGTATTCCGGCAAAAAGAATTGCAAAGTGGAACGGCTCAAGTTGGTCGGCACTTAGTGCAGGGGTATACATTAATACCGCGGTAAATATAGGGGGCAGCGTTCAAGCTCTCGCCGTTATCGGAAATGATTTGTATGTCGGCGGAAGTTTCAATAGAGCTGGAGGGACAATTGATGGAGTTGGAGGAGTAACGGGAGGAGCAGCAATAAGCAATATTGCAAAATGGAACCATTCAAGCTGGTCTGGTCTGGGCACAGGCACAAATGGTTCTGTTGCGGCACTTACTGTGTTATCCGGAAAATTGTATGCAGGGGGACAATTCAGTACAGCGGGAGGAACTTCAGCAAATAATATTGCACAATGGAACGGCTCAAGCTGGTCGGCGCTTGGTTCGGGAACCAACGGTGAAGTGTGGGCTCTTGGAACTACTTATTATGGAAACCTATTAGTGGCAGGGAATTTCACTTCTTTTAATGGCACATCAGTGAATAATGTCGCAGATGTTTACATTGATGATTACGGAATCAGTCCATCGTCGTTTGGGTCGGGACTAAACGAAAAAGTTTGGGCTCTTGCGACCTCCAGCAGCGCAACGTATATCGGAGGAGTGTTTACAACTGCTGGGGGGTTCACAGTCAATCGCATAGCAAAGAGAGGGACTGATGATGGTAATTGGTATCCGTTGGGTCTTGAAATGAATGGAATTGTGAGAGCTGCAGTTTTTATCGGAAGTGATTTGTACGTTGCCGGCGAATTTACCAAAGTGCCGGGTGATGTCTCTGCAAGCCGCATTGCAAAATGGAACGGCTCAACATGGTCTGCGCTCGGTTCCGGAGTGGACAGCACTGTGTATTCGCTTGCTGTTATTGGAAGTACGTTGTATGCAGGAGGATTGTTTACGACAGCGGGGGGCTCTTCCGCAAATTACATTGCGCAATGGAATGGTTCAACGTGGTCTGCATTAGGAACCGGAATGGATGGTTACGTAACTTCACTAACAGTTATCGGAAGTGATCTCTATGCAGGCGGATCGTTCGGAACAGCCGGAGGAACATCGGCAGCCGGAATTGCCAAATGGAACGGCTCAAGTTGGTCTTCACTTGGATCGGGAGTGGACGGCGGAGTTAATGCTCTCGTCGTCATAGGAACTGATTTGTATGTGGCAGGAGGTTTCTCTACGGCGGGTGGAACGTCAGCAAACAATATTGCCAAATGGAACGGCTCAAGCTGGTCTGCGCTCGGTTCAGGAATTGACTGGTATGTTTATGCTCTCGCCGTTATTGGAACTGATTTGTATGCAGGAGGAGGATTCACTACTGCCGGCGGAACGTCAGCAAATTATATTGCAAAATGGAATGGCTCGAGTTGGTCGGCTCTGGGCTCCGGTATGAATGGTCTGGTCTATTCTCTTACTGTAAACGATGACCAATTGTATGCTGGTGGTTATTTTACAACTGCAGGAAGTTCAAGCGCCAATGCAGTTGCAAAATGGGATGGCGCAGGTTGGAGCGGACTCGGTTCCGGATTGGGGGGTACTTCTCAACCGACGGTGTACGCAATTGCTGCGAATGGAGATAACGTATATGTCGGTGGAAGTTTTGCAAACGCCGGTACAAAACAATCGCACTACATTGCCCATTGGAATGCGCCGCTTGCTCTACCAACCTTAACAACGAGTACGCTGTCTGGCTTAACGCCTTCAGTCGCAGCACTCAGCAGCACTGTCAATCCCCAAGGACTCACAACAACATTGAGAGTTTTGTTTGGAACATCGTCGGGTAATTACACTGACAGCGTTCTTGCAACACAAAGCCCGCTTACCGGTGCGTGGGTTCCAACATCTGTTTTTGTCAATGCAACCGGCCTATCAAACAATCAAACATATTACGCAAAACTCACCGCAACAAATAGCCGTGGTTATCAACTCGGAAATGAAGTCAGTTTTACGACACCTTCTCCGTCTGCGGTATCTTCAGTTCCCGGAGCACTTCTTTCATTCAACGGCACAACACAATATGTCAGTGTCCCGGATGATTCTTTACTGCGGCTGACGGATAATTTCACAATTGAAGCGTGGATATATCCTACCCGCACCAATAACACTATCATCGATAAAGGTAATTATAATTACCTCCTTTCCGTCCAGCCCAACGGGCAATCCGGATTGGGATTGTATAATAACGGCACATGGATTTACAGTTCGGGAAGCGTCCCGTTGAATGAATGGTCGCACGTTGCCGTTGTTTTTCAAACAGGTGCGAACGGCGTAAAATTCTATCGCAATGGCGTACTGCTCAGCGAGCATACTGCCTCAGGTGCGCTGGTAACAAATACAGGTCAATTAAACATCGGCAGGCAGGCGCCGGGCACATGCGATTGCAATTTGTTTGAAGGAAAAATTGACGAAGTACGGATGTGGAACACGGCAAGAACAGCGCAGCAAATCCGTGAGAACATGCACCGCACACTGAGCGGCGGAGAAAGCGGGTTACTCGCGTACTGGCAGTTGAATGAAAATGCTGGAACATCTGCCGGAGAGCCGATTGGTGCGCACTTTGGATTATTGATGAACAGCCCAACATGGACAACTTCTACATTGCCGGTCGGCAGCGCAACAAGCGCCAGCGGATTATCTTTTACAAACGGAACCGCAGTACTTGATTCTGTTTCTCTTACTACAACTGAAGCATTCGACAATGCTATTGATTTGACAGCAACGGCAATTTCCATCGCGCCAAATATTTTTCCTGCAGCGTATGGATCAATTGTCGGTAACAAATATTTTGTAGTGAATGTGTTTGGCAGTCCCGGAACATTTTCAACAAATCTTACTTTTAAGCTTGGCGCTGGAGGATTTGACGCGGCGGCGAATACGATTCCCGAGAAGTTGAGATTGTATAAACGAAGCTCCACAAGCAGTGATGCATGGGAAGAATTCGGAGGAGCAGTAAGTGCAAATTCCACGACGGGTGAAGCAACGTGGAGCGGTATCACTTCATTTAGTCAATTTGCTGTTGTGTATGATGAATCTGTCCTTCCGATTGAACTTACATCCTTTACCGTGGAAGCGAAACAGCTTAATGCTGAATTGAAATGGAAGACAGCCACCGAGTTGAATAATTATGGGTTTGAGGTTCAGAGGTCAGAGGCCAGCGGTCATTTTGAGCGCAGCGAAGAATCCAGGGCGTGGAAAAAAGTTGGATTTGTGGAAGGAAACGGAACAACCAACACACCGAAAGAATATTCGTTCACCGATAAAAATCTGCGTGCAGAAAAATATTCTTACAGATTAAAACAGATCGACCGCGACGGTAAATTTACGTACTCGCAGAACGTGGATGTAACTGTCGGCAGCGCACCAAAGGTCTTTGCACTGGAACAAAACTATCCCAATCCGTTCAATCCAACAACAACGATCGGTTTCACGCTGCAGATTTCGGGTTTCACCACATTGAAGATTTATGATGCAATTGGAAGAGAAGTAGCAACGTTAGTGAACGAGAATCTTGGAGCAGGGGTGTATCATCAAAAAACATTCGATGCCGGAAATCTTTCCAGTGGAATCTATTTTGTGCGACTGAAGAACAACGGGAATCAGGTGATGAAAAAAATGCTGCTCATGAAATGAAATATTACTGTTGTGAAGCCAAGATGCTACCTCACAATGGACAATATTGTCTTATTTTACATTTGAATCTGCATTCACTTGTTTACTATTATCTCAAGAGGAGGACCCTATGCGTCAATTGATTGGTATACTATTCATAGTGTTTGCCGCGACGATGCTCGTGTTTCCACAATCGGCGGCGAACTATACTGCATCACGCACAACTGGGATTACATATACTCCAATCTCTTCCGGATCCACCTTTACATGGCGCAATGGAACGGATACCGATAATAACCGTAGCGATGCTACGAACATCGGGTTTGATTTCTGGTATCTTGGAACACGCATTACACAATTCAGTGCTAATACCAACGGCGTGATTGATTTTGCACAGTTCGACAACGCCAGCGGAGTAAGCGGCGGGAGTTTTGACGGGGATAACGAAAAATTCTTTTATCAATCGTACACTATCGCTCCGCTATATGATAATCTTGCCGTTTCAAATTTGAACAATATCAAATACGAAGTAAGCGGATCGTTCCCAAGTCGCGTGCTGACGGTGGAATGGTCAGGTGCTGATGTCTCCGGCAATACGTCGCCGAACCTTAACTTTCAGGTGAAACTATATGAAGGGACAGGGATCATCGAGTTCGTGTACGGTACGATGACGGCAGGAAGCGCATCATATTCATACACTGTCGGCATTCACGATGAAGGAGGAGATGGAACTCCGGACGTAACCGAGGCGCTTGTGCAACAAACGGCAAACACGGCTACATTCTCCAACACGGCTGTCTTCAACCTCTCCACTATTCCTGCTTCCAACTCTAAGATCGAATTGACTCCACCCGTCGCATCATCGCCGACGAATCTTTCGTTCATCAATATCAAATGGAACCGGATGACGCTCAACTGGACCGACAATGCCTCGAACGAATTACATTATGCCATTTATCGGTCGGATGACGGCGGCACTACGTTTTCATTTGTTGATACCGTCGATCCCGGAACGACGTCGTTTACCAATTATGCACTTTCGTTCAACACATCGTATCAGTGGAGAGTCTGTGCGGTGACGGAGGGGGGATTGAGTTTTTCCGTTGCGGCAACGCAGGCGACAAACTCCGGATTGCTGAACGGAACATATACGGTCGGTCCGACGGGAGATTATGCGACACTCACCGATGCAATTGCGGCGATCAGAACAGACGGCGTCATCGGAGCGGTAGTTTTTGAATTGCAATCGACATACACCAGCACGGGCGAAACTTTTCCGATCAACCTTCTCGACAGTACGTGGGCAAGTGCATCAAAGACGATTACGATCCGTCCCGCGTCCGGCGCGACTGCTCTTTTGATTTCAAGCAGCAACAGTACGGGTACGATGCGCTTGAATGACGCACATTATTTTACAATCGACGGCCGTCCGGGAGGCATCGGTTCTGCAAAAGAACTGACGATTGAAAACACATCAACAACTGGCTATGCGGTAGAGTTCAATAATGAAGCATCATACAACACTATACAATACTGCACCATCAAAGGAGTCAGCAAACCTGCTTCCGAAGGGCAAACGCTCGCTGTCGTTATCTTTAACGGTCAAGCGACAGATGATGACGGAAACACAAACACAACCGGTAACTTAGGCAACACTATTGACAATTGCGATCTGAGAGATGGGGCGAGCACTCCGCAAATAATGATAACATGTCTTGGAATAACATCGCTACCAGACAGCGGCAACACCATTTCTAACAATAATATTTACAACTTCTTTGCAGCAGATATGGCATCATATGGAATTTATATTTCCAATGGAAAAAATTGGACGATATCGGGAAACAGTTTCTATCAAACGTCGTCCCGTGCTGCAACAGTAGCAAGAACACATACCGGTATTGCGCTTAACGGAACAACTGTTGGCGATGTCACGATCAGCGGGAATTATATCGGCGGCGGTAGTTCCGGTGCAGGGGGTTCGCCGTGGACAGTTACGTCAAGCAGTGTTGCAGCGATATTCACCGGTATCAGTTTGAACGGCGGCAGTTCGAATACCGCCAGTGTACAGAATAACACCATAAAAAATTTCGACTGGTCAACCTCAAGTTCAGCGGCGACATTTGGCGGTGTCTTCTGCGGAGTTTCAGCACTACGCGGTAATGTACTTATCGGGAGTGTGACAGGAAACGTTATCGGTGCATCAACCGGTACAGGTTCGATACTTGTTACGGGAAGCAGTACCGGTGCTTCAGTAAATCCTATTTTTTCTGTTGCAACAGGTACGGTAACTATTAGCAATAATGTCATTGGCTCAATTACGACTACCGGAACAAGTGCGTCTGTTTCAGTCGGTTTAAGAGGAATGACCATTTCAAGCGCGCCGTCGGCAACAGTGTCAAACAATCTTTTTGGCAGTCTCTCCACGGCGAACAGTATCAATGCAAGCAACGCCTCGACAAGCCCAACCGCTCAAAACATTTGGTGCATCTTCAGCACTGCCACGGGAGCGACATTTTCAAACAATACAATCGCCAATGTTAATAACAATTATGCCTACTCCGGTGCCACAAGCGGTCAGATCATCGGCATTTGGCTATCCAACGGTGTCAATACGGTCACCGGAAACACAATACGAAATTTATCCACGTCAAGTCCAAACACCTCCACAAACACGAGCGCATCGGTCTTTGGCATACAATTAACCGCGGGATATGACAATCAGACAATTTCAGGAAATACTATTTATGCGCTGAGCAATACGGCCTCATCCGCCGCCGTCGCTGCATACGGAATTTATTATTCGGGTTCGGCGACAGGGATAAACGTCGTTGAGAAAAATCGAATATACGGCATCAGCCACTCTACATCGAGTACATCAGCACAAATAACGGGGATTGCCATTGCCGGCGGCACGACAACCTACAAGAACAACATGATCAGTTTAGGATGGGACACCGCAGGAAATTCGATTACAACATCGTATGCGATAACAGGTATATTGGAGAGTACTACTGATGCAAACAAATTGTATTACAACACGGTGCAAGTTGGTGGAACGGGCGTCGGGACGACGGCAACCGACACATACGCACTTCGCCGCACGGCTGCAACAGGAACGGACAGTGTCCGCAATAATATCATTATCAACAGCCGTTCAAATTCATCCACCGGCGGAAAGCATTATGCATACTATATCAGTTCAACATCAAATTTGATATCGAACTACAATGATATCTATGCAGGAGGAACGGGAGGAGTGTTGGGATTTTCCTCAAGCGACCGGTCAACATTATCAGATTGGCAAACCGGAACAAGCAAAGACGCTAACTCCGTCTCCACTTCCGTTACGTTTGCATCCACTACCGATCTTCATCTTTCTGGCGGCTCCATTGGCGACCAGAATCTCATAGGGACACCACTGGCGGCGATCACCACCGACTATGATAACCATGCACGTGATGCGACGTACCCATACATTGGAGCGGATGAGAATACCAGTTCGCCCCTTCCGGTGGAACTTGTTGTGTTTACCGCATCTGCACATAAATTGAATGCCGAATTGAACTGGAAAACTGCGACGGAGGTTAATAATGCGGGGTGGGAAGTAGAACGGTTAGTGGTTCACTGTTCAGGTTTCACGTCGCAATGTTCTAACCATGAACCTTCAACCATAAACCAAACATGGAATCAAATCGGATTCGTCGAAGGCAGCGGGACAACCAACTCGCCGAAAGAATATTCATACACAGACAAGAATCTTTCTAATGGAACATATTCTTATCGTTTGAAACAAATTGACCGGGATGGGAAGTTTGAGTACTCACAAGAAGTTGAAGTTGTGATTTCGCACCTGCCGCAGATGTTTGCGCTGATGCAGAACTATCCCAATCCGTTCAATCCGACCACAACAATACAGTACAGCGTAGGGACGGATGCCCTTCCGTCTAACAATAATATGCACGGACGGGCGTCCGTGCCTACATTTACAACATTAAAAATATATGATGTCCTTGGAAGAGAAGTAGCAACACTGGTGAACGAAGTGAAAGAGGCGGGATATTATTCTGCAACGTTCGATGCATCAAAACTTTCCAGCGGCATATACTATGCGCGATTGCAAAGCGGAGAACAAGTTCAGATGAAGAAGATGGTGCTGCTCAGGTAATATGTTCCAAACCTTGCGAAGGTTAGGGAAGCACGATGCAGAACCTTCGCAAGGTTGGCATGCATCATAAGTGACCGTCACCTTGAAGGTGACGGTCACTTACCATGGTATTCCTAAAGTGCGTGAGACTTCTCCCCGACAAATGATGCTAATGAAATACTGTGTTAAAAAATCCATACCGGCGATTTTCGCTTGAGGTGGACAAGCAGACTTGCCAAGTGTAGAACATTTGCAATGTTGGCAGTCAAAACAAAGCGCCGAGAGAATTTCTCTCGGCGTTTTTTGTTGTTAAATGGTGTATTTTTGTACTAAGCAACTTTTACAATGCTCAACGGTAGAAAAAAATTTTTTCCATAAGTATTGTATTCAACTTCAAATTACGTATCTTATGGAAGCGAAAGGAGATAAAAATGTCTTTTATTGATGTTACTTCACGCCAGTTTGAAGTGGTAAAAAGCATGGATAGGTTTGTTGAAGAGAACCTCTCTTCACTACTCAAACCAATCAACGAAAATTGGCAGCCGACCGATTACCTTCCCGACATGACCGCCGAAAATTGGCGCGAACAGATCGCAGAATTCCGACAACGATCAAAAGCACTTACTGATGAAGTGCTTGTTGTGCTGGTTGGCGATATGGTGACCGAAGAAGCATTGCCAAGTTACCAAACGTGGCTCAATCGCTTTCAAGGAATCAACGATCCCACAGGTGATGGTGGTGGTGCATGGGGAAAGTGGAGCCGAGGGTGGACTGCAGAAGAAAATCGTCATGGTGATCTGCTCAATAAATATCTTTATCTTTCGGGAAGAGTTGATATGCGTGCGGTAGAGACGACAGTACAGCATTTGATTAACAACGGATTCAATACTAACTCTGGGAATGATCCGTACCTTGGATTTGTATACACCTCGTTTCAGGAGCGTGCAACAAAAATATCACATCGCAATGTTGGTATTTTGGCAAAGAAGTGTGGCGATGAGCACCTTCACAAAATTTGCGGGTTAATTGCAGGCGATGAAGCGCGCCATGAAAAAGCATATAAACTTTTCATGTCAAAAGTGTTCGAACTTGATCCCATCAACGCTGTGCTTGCGTTTGCCAAGATGATGAAAAACAAAATAACAATGCCAGCCAGTTTAATGACCGATGGAAGAGATGTTGATCTCTTTTCCAAGTTTTCTAACGTTGCACAAAAGATCGGAGTGTACACGGCGAAAGATTACGCCGATATTATTGCAGCACTAGTGAAAGAGTGGAAAATAGAAACCCTCCAAGGGCTTTCGGATGCTGCTGCCAAAGCGCAGGACTACCTTTGCACACTTTCCGACCGTTACGCAAAACTGGCAGAGCGAATTAACATTCGCGGCACGTCGAAGTTCAGTTGGATTTTCGACCGCGAAATTGTGTTGGACGTTCCTTCCGTACCAGTTACAAATAGTTGACTGTGGTTGTTCATGAACAGTAGGTTGGAATCCAATTCCAGCCTGCTTTCGTTGTGAGTATCAGGATTGTACCTTTCATTAGTTTGTGTAAGAGGACTTTTCTGTATGAGCACGGCACTACGACAAGGATATTTACTCATTGCAGATATCTCTGGCTATACTTCATACCTTGCTAAAACCGAACTCGACCATGCCCACGAAATTATTTCCGACCTCCTTGAAATCATTTCCGGAAAAATACAGAGTCTTCTCAATATCTCGAAATACGAAGGCGATGCCGTGTTTGCCTTTGTTGATGAGCGCAGTATTGAACGTCCCGAATTGCTTCTGGAATTGGTAGAAGATACCTATGCCGCGTTCCGCCGACGTATTGATGCTTCAAACAGGCGAACACTCTGTTTGTGCAATGCCTGTCAATCTATGTCTACACTTGATTTGAAGTTCTTTCTTCACAAAGGGGCATTTGTTCTTCGAAAAATCGGAAACTCCTTCGACCTCATCGGGCATGATGTAAATCTCATTCACCGACTTACAAAAAATTCTCTCTCAAAAACACGCGGCTGGCGCGGCTATATGATGATGACGCGCAGTGCATTATCGGCATTAAGCGTGATGAATAACGGAATGATATCACAGAACGAAGAATATGAAGATGTGGGGAATGTAGAAACGTTTGCCGCTGACCTGCACCCTCAATATGAAGCATTACTTTCGCGCCGATTATATGTCCTTGATGAACAACAAGCGCATCATGTATTTCGTGCACAAGCAAACGCGCCGGCATCACTGGTGTGGGAATGGCTTCACAATCCGAAAAAGAGAGCGGAACTGCAGAAAATGACCATTGTTGCTGCCAAACGAATTGACGGCAGAATGAAACAAGGAGCAGTGAACCACTGTATCCACGGTAAAGAAATGATTGTCGAAGAGATTATTGATTGGAAGCCGTTTGAATACTGGTCGCTGAGCCAAAAAGGAAATTTTGGTGAGATACATGATGATGGAGAGCTGAAAGAGGAAAACGGTGTTACCGCGATTCGTATTTACAGTCGATTGGATTTGAAGTATAAGTTTCTTTCGATATTTTCACGACCTTTGATGAAGTTCTTGGCACGTATATATCATATAGATGAAATGATAACCACAATGATACGTTTTGCTGAAGAAGAGTGGAAGATGAAAAATGAATCTGTTATCACCTAATTGTAGGCATATTTGCTTATGGCTACCGCATTAACAATCTATCGGGGCGATATTACCAAACTTCATGTTGACGCAATTGTCAATGCGGCTAATTCATCATTGCTCGGTGGTGGCGGTGTTGATGGTGCTATTCATCGTGCGGCAGGTCCAAAATTACTGGAAGAATGCAGAACATTAGGTGGCTGCAGCACCGGCGAAGCGAAGGCAACGAAAGGCTACAATCTTCCGGCAAAGTTTATCATCCATACAGTTGGTCCTGTTTGGCGTGGTGGAACCTTTGGCGAAGCAGAATTACTGTCGAGTTGCTATCGAAACAGTCTGTTGGTGGCTCAGTCATTGAATGTGAAAACTATTGCGTTTCCTGCAATCAGTTGCGGCGTGTATGGGTATCCCATTAAAGAAGCGGCTGCCATTGCGCTGCAGACCGTGAAAGAGTATATTCAAACTGTTCCCAGTTTCAATGAAGTTATTTTTGCCTGTTTTGATGATTATTGTGAACAGATATACAGAGAATTACTTTTATCCTCGTAAGTACATCATTTGGAATCTTCACAGCATGTTGTAGCCAGGCAAACGTTGCATTGAATAAGCTGTATCCTGTTGATTCTGCTCTTTTTTTTTGATACAGTTATAAAGGGGAACACGTATTATGGGACAACAACAACAAATTCTTCTTGTTTTAGGTCTTTTGGCTATTAGCGTGGCAGTAGCAACAGGACTTCGAGTCTATCAAGAGAATGCGGATTCGTTGTATTTGATGCAGATTGAACAAGATTTGATTTACTTGGCGACCAAAGCTCAG
>JBFMDF010000040.1:0-11158 GCA_040753935.1 Bacteroidota bacterium
TAATCAATGATGGGGCGGAAATGAAGAGTTTTCTGTTTTCGTAATTTGTTTTTCTATCTTTTTTAAGAAATGGTAATCCCCATATCAACAGATTTGATAAATTACTAACAGATCGCGCTACAACAACATCGAACGATTGATAAAGTTCTGGCTTTTTTTGTAATTCTTCAGCGCGTCCCCAAACTGTTTTTGTGTTAAGGAGACCAAGTGATTCAGTCATAGATTGAACGGCGGTTATTTTCTTTTGAGTAGCGTCCAGCAAAAAAAACGAACACTCGGGAAGCATAATTGCCAGCGGAATTCCAGGAAAACCGCCTCCAGTTCCAAGGTCAAGAATCTTGGTATTGGAAGGAAATTGAATTTTGAACAGCAACGTGAGCGACAGCGCGATGTGGTCTTTCCAAACGTTTTCCGCACTCTTTCGAGATATGAGATTAATTTTTCTATTCCATTCCAACAATAGCGCTTTTAAGGTGGATAATTGCTGAAGCTGGATATCCGTTATAACTAAACTATTTTTTTTACAAAGCGTGTACAGCCATAGTTCTTCGTTGCTCATTGTTTCACGTGAAACAGGTCTAGAGGTTAAATAGTGTTATCATTGGGTTAAATGTTGCAATTCATACTGCCGGAGAAAAATACTTAGTACAGATATGTCGGCGTTGGTTACTCCTGCAATTCGCGATGCTTGTCCTATTGAGTGTGGACGAATGCGCTGCAATTTCTCTTTCCCTTCTGCGCTCAGCGAAGGAATTTTTGTATAATCGAAATGTTCTGGAATGAGATATTCTTCGAATTTTGCCAGACGGTTGATTTGTTCGTTTTGTCGTTTAATATATCCTTCATACTTAATATCAATTTCAACTTGCTGTCGTATGGATTGATCAATTAACGTTTTTTTTATTTCGTCATCTTCTAACAACTCTACAACATCGGTGATAAAGATGTTCGATCGTTTCAAAATTTTATCGAGTGGTTCATTTTCAGAAATTGTTGTTTCGGATTTTCTTTTTAGTAACGGATTTACTTTTGCAGGTGCAATTGTTGTTTTGGAAAAGTAGTTGATTGCTTTTTCTATTAACGATTCTTTTTCATGAAGTTGTTCAATTAATTCTTTTGGGATCAAACCAATCTCATAGCCCATTCTCATCAACCTTCTGTCAGCGTTATCCTGCCTGAGCAGTAAACGATATTCTGCTCGCGAGGTAAACATGCGATATGGTTCATCGGTAGATTTGTTAATGAGATCGTCAATCATTACGCCGATATAGGCTTCGCTTCGTTGAAGAATAAACGGAGGACGCCGCAATACTTTAGCGGCGGCATTAATTCCCGCGATCAATCCCTGACCTGCCGCCTCTTCGTATCCCGATGTTCCATTGATTTGTCCGGCGAAGAATAGTCCCTCAATCTTTTTTGTTTCGAGAGTGTGTTTTAGTTGATGTGGTGGAAAATAATCATACTCCACCGCATATCCGGCTCGTAACATTTTTACATTTTCTAATCCGGCAATAGTTCTTAAACCTTCATATTGAATTTCTTCTGGCAAACTAGTTGAAAACCCGTTAACGTATACAACATTTGTATCATACCCTTCGGGCTCAAGAAAAATTTGATGGCGCTCTCGTTCACGAAATCTGAAAATTTTATCTTCTATTGATGGACAATAACGAGGACCAATTCCCTTTATTCTGCCGGTGAACATCGGCGAACGATCAAACCCTTTCTCCAGAATTTTATGAGTTGCCTGGTTTGTGTATGTAAGGTACATTGGAATCAGACGATTAGATATTTTTTCTGTTTGGTAAGAAAATGGAATAGGAGGATCATCGCTTTCCTGTATTTCTGTTTTTGAAAAATCGATACTGTTAATATCAATTCGTGGTGGAGTTCCAGTTTTCAATCTACCCGCTATGAATCCCAATGAAACCAATGATTCAGTGATTCCTTTTGCAGGTGCTTCGCCAAAACGTCCGCCGCTTCGATGTTTTTCCCCCGTATGCATCAAACCATTGAGAAACGTGCCGGCGCTTAGAACCAGCGAAATGCAGGAAATTTCGTATCCGAGAAAAGTTCTAATTCCATGAATTTTTTCACCTGAAACAATAATATCAGAAACCGAATCTTCGAGTACATCAAGATTAATCTGATTGAATATTCGTCGCTGTGCCTCTCGCGAATACCATTCCCTATCATTTTGAGACCGAGGAGACCAAACGGCGGGACCTTTGGAAGTATTCAACATCTTGAATTGAATCCCAGTAGCATCTGCAATTTTTCCCATTTCACCACCGAGAGCATCTATTTCTCTGACAAGATGCCCTTTTGCCGTTCCTCCAATAGCCGGATTGCACGACATTCTTCCTATAGCATTTGCTTTTAGAGAGATTAATAGCGTTGAACAGCCCATACGAGAAGAAGCTAGCGAAGCTTCAATGCCAGCATGTCCACCACCGACTACAATAACATCATATTTTAGTTTTGGAACAGAAATCAGCATAATGTTTCACGTGAAACGTTACTTTCCGATACAAAATTTTGAAAAAATGTTGTTTAAAATATCATCAGAAGTTGTAAGTCCGATTATTTCACCAAGATAATTAAGGGCGTCACGCAAGTCAACAGCTATAAATTCTCCACTCATACCATTAATAATTGAAGCCTTAGCGTTTTGCAAAGATCTTTTAGCGCTTTCCAATGCCTGCTTATGGCGTATATTGGTTATAATGATTGAACTTACAGAAGAATCGTGATGAGGTAATACAATATCTACTAAGAGTTTTTTTAATTCCTGAATTCCTTCGTGTGTGACACAGGAAATTTCAACAACTCTATGATTAGCAAACAACTTCGGATTAAACGATTTAGCTCTAATATCGATTTTATTAACAACAAAGAGCCCGAGAGCTCTACCGTTTATTGACTCAAAGATTTCGTTATACCATTTTACATCTTCTGATGAATGTGGGACCGAAGAATCAACAATAAATAAAACCACATCTGCATTCTGTAATTTCAGTATAGTGCGCCTGATCCCCTCTTGTTCGACAAGATCGCTTGATTCGCGTAATCCCGCTGTATCGGTAAATATGAATTCTAATCCTTCCAGGATGATACTTTCTTCAATCACATCGCGTGTTGTTCCCGGTATATCGCTGACAATCGCTCTTTCTTCTTCCAACAATATATTAAGAAGACTTGATTTGCCAGTATTTGGTTTTCCGACCAAAGCAACTCTTACACCCTCTCTTGCCAACTTTCCCTCTGAGTAACTTTCAATCATTGATGTTATTTTTACCTCAATAGATTCCAATTTTTCCAGTAATTCGTCTTTTTTTGTTAGTTCTATACCCTCCTGTGAGAAATCTAGTTCGAGTTCAAGGAGCGAACATAAGTTTAATAGTTGTGTGCGCAGATCGTTTATATGTTTGGATAATTTTCCACTGAGTTGTTCTAATGATGCTTTATGGGATTTCTCGGATTTCGAGTGAATAATATCTGCCACAGCTTCAGCTTGCGAGAGGTCTAACTTACCGTTGAGAAAAGCGCGAAATGTAAATTCACCGGGTAGTGCGGGACGAGCGCCAGCAGCATACAATTCATTCAGAACCATTTGAGAAATAAAATATCCTCCGTGTAGACTTATTTCCACCACATCTTCACCAGTGTACGAATGTGGATTTCGAAACACGGTTACTAAGACAGTATCTAAAACAGCAGAATGTCTATCACGAATTTTGCCAAAATGAACTGTATGAGAATCAGCCTCTTGTATTTTTATTCCACCACTAAACAATGAGTCGACGATAGAAAATGATTGTTCCCCACTGATTCGTATAACGGCTATACCGCCCACTCCTATAGGTGTAGCAAGTGCAGCAATTGTATCTTTTGAATTGTACAGCGAACTCATACCAATTTTTTTTCTAAAGTACGAAAAATTTACTTGACTTCAGTACAGAAAATTTTATCTTGAATATGTGCAATGACGTTGTAGTTATTCACAGTTCATCAAAAGAATGTCCGCAGACAAACAACATCGCAGAAACAATATAAAGTGCGCAAGCACTCGTGCTGTTTCTGTACCTGTTACTCTCCTTCCGCTTGGCGGCATTATTATTCTTTTGGGAATTACTTTTGCGATTCTACGCCTATTGATTATCGGCTAAGAACACGCTGAGGTTACTCCCAAAATAACACATCACAAATCATCACCATACAAACAAGTGAGAATGTAAAATCAGGGCGTAACCTCTGACAGCGAGGTTGTGTAACTAATTTTATTTTTTTACTTGGGTGCTCTATGAATCAACATGGTTCTTCTCCACGGTTAATGACGGGTGCTGAAATTTTCGTCCGTTCGCTCATTGAAGAAAATGTCGAAATAGTTTTCGGCTATCCCGGTGGTGCTGTTATCGGTATTTATGATGCACTGCATGACATCTCCGACATTAAACACATTCTAACCCGCCATGAGCAAGGTGCCGTACACGCCGCCGAAGGATATGCGAAAGCAAGTGGCAAGCCAGGTGTAGCACTTGTTACTTCCGGACCAGGAGCGACGAATACAGTTACCGGCATTGCCGATGCGTATATGGATTCGATTCCCATCGTTGTCTTTACCGGACAAGTGCCGCTGAAGTTGATTGGTAATGATGCATTTCAAGAAGCAGATATCGTCGGCATTACACGACCTATCACCAAGCACAATTACCTTGTGCGTGATGTGAACGAACTTGCTTCTACAATCAAAGAGGCATTTTATGTTGCGACAACCGGAAGACCAGGACCGGTGCTTGTGGATCTTCCTAAAGACGTAATGGCATCGAAAACGTATTTCTATTATCCAAAAACAATAAAGTTACGTTCATATCAGCCACACTACGAAGGACATCAAAAACAGTTAAATAAAGCTGTAGAACTCATAGTGAAATCAAAGCGCCCTGTGTTGTATGTTGGCGGCGGAGCGATTTTGTCGAACGCAGCCGATGAATTAAAAAAATTTGCTTTTAAAACACGAATTCCTGTAACCACAACGTTGCATGGATTAGGTGCATTTCCTGAAACAGATGAATTATCACTCGGTATGCTGGGAATGCACGGAACGTGGTACTCGAACACTGCAGTGCATTACAGCGATTTGCTGATTGCAGTCGGTGCGCGATTCGATGACCGTGTAACAGGGAAGACCGATGCGTTCGCTCCGGAAGCAAGAAAAATTCACATCGACATTGATCCATCAAACATTAGTAAAAATGTGAAAGTAGATGTGCCGATCGTCGGCGACGTGAAGAAAGTGTTGCAACAACTATTACCAATGGTAAATCCCCTCGATACGAAAGATTGGATTCAAACAATTAAAACATGGAAAGAAGAACACCCATTGCGGTACAAAAACGGGAAATACATTCGTATGCAATATGTCATTCAAAAAATTTCTGAGTTGACAAAGGGAAATGCCGTGATGGTGAGCGATGTTGGTCAGCACCAGATGTGGATGGCACAGTTTTTCACTTATGTCCATCCGCGTACACATTTAACATCCGGTGGACTTGGCACAATGGGTTTTTCACTTCCGGCAGCAATGGGTGCGGCATTTGCCCGAAAAGATTTACCGGTTATTTCCATCAGCGGGGACGGAGGGATACAGATGAATATTCAAGAATTGGCAACCATTCGCGAAAACAACGTTCCGGTAAAAATCATTATTCTCAACAACGGATACCTTGGCATGGTGCGTCAGTGGCAGGAATTGTTCTGGAGAAAACGCTATTCGCATGTGGAAATGTTTGGACCTGATTATGTGAAACTTGCAGAAGCGTACGGCATTCCGGCATACCGTGCAACACTGACGGAAGAGGTAGAAGATGTTGTCGGCAAAATACTTTCGACCGATGGTCCTGTTCTTGCAGAATTCAAAGTAGTGAAAGAAGATAATGTGTATCCGATGATTCCCGCCGGGCAAACGTACAATGAAATAATGGATGTACCCGATGATGAATTTTCATCCATCGAGGATGAACAGGAATCTGAACTTGAATTGCTTACAACGACAAAAGGATAACATGGGCACCGCCTCTGAACAATTAAAAGAACAACAAGCACATAAACACACTATTTCTATTCTTTTGGAGAATAAGTTTGGTGCGCTGAATCGCGTCGCGGGAATGTTTTCGGCAAAAGGGTACAATCTCGAATCAATCACTGTGGGCCCAACCGAAGATGAAAGCGTGTCGCGTATGACAATTGTCACTCGTGGTGATGATGCTATCATCGAACAAATTATCAAACAGTTGAACAAGTTAATCGACACGCTCAAAGTTGTCGATCTTACCTATGAAAGTTTCATGGAGCGCGAATTAGCGCTGATTAAAGTCAACACCACGCCTCAAACACGGTCGGAAATAATGCAAATCGTCGAAATTTTTCAGGCGAAAATTATTGACATCAGTCATAAAACAGTAACAGTAGAAGCGACCGGCAGCGGTCAAAAAGTAGATGCCATTATTAAAATGCTAAAGCCGTTTCACATCAAAGAACTTGCACGCACCGGTCGTGTAGCTTTAAAACGTGAATTTGTAGGAGACGTGTAACAATGGATGACTATTATCAGCAATTTCCTTTGTACGACTTTCGCTTTGAACACGATGCGTGCGGGATGGGATTTATTGCACGTATTGACGGCACGAAGAGCAATCGCATATTAAAACTTGCCATTAAAGGTGTGTGCAATGTAACACACCGCGGCGCGGTAGATGCTGATGAGCAGACAGGGGATGGGGCGGGAATTATGACGCAAATTCCTCACAAAGTTTTTAGAAAAGAAATCGCCGGATTGTCTTCTATGATTTCACGGGACGAGGAGTTGGGGGTTGGAGTTTTTTTCTTTCCGCGTGAGAATGATGCTGTTGTACAATGCAAGCGGCTTGTTGAAAACATTACCCGCTCGCGCAATCTGCAATTACTGATGTGGAGAACTGTGCCGACCGATTCATATTTCCTCGGAGAAAAAGCGGCGGCGACACAGCCGAATATTGTTCATCTGTTAGTCGGGAAGCCGGCCGGACTTTCAGACGACAACTATGAACGTCTTCTCTACATCACACGGAAAGAAATCGAACAAGCGGCAAAACGAGAAAATCTTTCTCTGTACATCGCTTCATTCTCTTGCCGTACTATTGTTTACAAAGGACTCGTTACGCCGGCGGCTCTCGAAAAATTCTACATTGATTTGCAGCATCCTGACTATGAAACAGCAATCGCCATTTTCCATCAACGCTTCAGTACCAACACATTTCCCAAATGGGAGTTGGCGCATCCATTCAGAATGCTGGCGCACAATGGAGAGATAAACACGATTCAGGGAAATCGCAACTGGACGAAAGCGCGCGAAGCGGAATTGACATCCGAAATTTGGGGAAGCGATATCGAATTCATTAAACCGATTATTCGAGAGGGAGGAAGTGATTCAGCGAATTTAGACAATGCGCTTGAAGCATTGACGATGTCTGGCAGAAACATTTTACACGCAATGTTGATGCTTGTACCTGAAGCGTGGTCATCATCGTACCGTGTGGAGCCGTTTGTGCGTGGATTTTTTGAGTACCACGAATGCTTCAGCGAACCGTGGGATGGTCCTGCTGCGCTTGTCTTTACCGATGGCAACATTGTTGCCGCATCACTCGATCGCAATGGATTGCGTCCGGCTCGCTACAAAGTTACAGAAGACGGCGTGGTCATTCTTTCATCAGAAGTAGGTGCGGTTGATGTTGATGATGCAAAAGTGATCCGAAAAGGCAAACTTGGCCCCGGACAGATGATTGCCGTTGACACAAAAAACAAAGTGTTAATGCGCGATTATGAGATCAAGAAAAAACTCTCACTTCAACAGCCGTATAGCGAATGGGTAAAACATAACTTGTATCGCCTGAATGAGCACATTACCAATCAAGAAAAATCAACACCGCAGTACGATGCCGAGCAACTGCTTCGTCTTCAAGTGTGCAACGGCTACAGTGCGGAAGAGTTGCAGTTGATTTTTACTCCCATGATAGAAGAAGCGAAGGAACCTATCGGTTCGATGGGAGATGATGCCTCAATCGCAGTACTGTCTCGTCAGCCGAAACTACTTTCATCGTACTTTCGCCAACAGTTTGCACAAGTAACAAATCCTCCCATCGATCCGATTCGAGAAAAATCGGTAATGTCGTTAACGAGTAAGCTCGGTCATCGCCGCAATTGGTTTGGCGAAACACCGGAACACGCGAAACTGGTGCACATCAACTCGCCGTTCTTGTTCGATAATGAACTTGAAGCGTTGAGAACAATTGACGACCCAAATTTTCAGGCATGCACCATTTCAACTCTATTTCCGGCGAACGAAGGGGTGGCGGGAGCCGAACAACGACTGCGCGACATTTGTTCCGAAGCCGAGCAGGCCGCTGATAAAGGAAATTATCTTGTCATCCTTTCCGATAAAGGAATTGATAAAGATGTTGCACCACTACCGATGCTTCTTGCTGTAGGCGCTGTGCACAACCATTTAATACGAACTCAAAAGCGATTGAAGTTAAGCGTTGTTACCGAAACCGCTGAAGCGCGTGAACTTCACCACTTTGCCACGCTCATCGGCTATGGAGTGAATGCCATTAATCCCTATCTCGCATTGCAAACAATTCGTAAGATGGTTGAATCCAAAGGAGAAAGCGAAGAAGCGGTGGAGAAGGCATTCAAGAATTACAAAACCGCTATCGAAGCCGGCATTCTGAAAACAATGGCGAAGATGGGAATTGCTCTTGCCGGTAGTTATCGCGGCGCGCAAATTTTTGAAGCTTTGGGATTAAGTAAAGAAGTCGTCGATCAGTATTTTACCGGAACGCCTTCACGCATCGGCGGTCTCGGATTAAAAGAAATTATTGAAGAAGCGCTCGAACGCCACAGTGTCGCATTCGATACTGACAACAAATTTTTGCCTGATAGAGGCGAATATAAATTCAAGAAGAACGGCGAAGCACACGCGTGGTCTCCGGATGCGCTTCGCGCAATGCAGCAGTTTAGAAAAAATTCGTCAAAGGAAAATTACAAACATCTTGCCAAAGCGTTGGATGAGCATGAGCCGATTACGTTGAAAGATTTGCTGCAGTTCAAGTCAACACGTCCGCCTATTCCTGTGGAAGAAGTTGAGCCCGCGGAAGAAATTATGAAACGATTCACGACGGCGGCAATGTCGCTTGGCGCTCTTTCGCCCGAAACACACGAGACAATTGCGATTGCCATGAATCGCATCGGCGGCAAAAGCAATAGTGGTGAAGGAGGAGAAGATCCTGTTCGGTTTAAGACGCTTCCCAATGGCGATTCGGCGAACAGCGCAATCAAACAAGTCGCCTCAGCCCGATTTGGCGTCACAGCGGAATATCTTGCCAGCGCCAAAGAACTTGAGATTAAAATGGCGCAAGGAGCAAAACCGGGTGAAGGAGGGCAATTGCCTGCCCACAAAGTGTCGCCGTTGATTGCGCGTTTGCGGAAATCGATGCCCGGCATTCAACTGATTTCGCCTCCGCCGCATCATGATATTTATTCCATTGAAGACCTTGCGCAGTTGATTTATGATTTGAAGCAGGCAAATCCGCGCGCAAAAATTTGTGTAAAGTTGGTTAGCGAAGCAGGTGTTGGAACAATAGCCGCCGGCGTTGCAAAAGCAGGCGCCGATGTCATTTTAATTTCTGGACACGAAGGAGGAACGGGCGCATCGCCGTGGAGTTCTATTAAAAGTGCAGGAAGTTGCTGGGAACTCGGCGTTGCTGAAACACAGCAAGTGTTGACGTTGAACGGATTACGAAACCGCGTCACACTTCGCACCGACGGTGGATTCAAAACCGGACGCGATATTCTCATTGGTGCAATGCTGGGAGCAGAAGAATTTAATTTCGGAACGGCGGCGCTGATTGCTATCGGCTGTAAATATGTACGCCAATGCCATTTGAATACCTGTCCTGTCGGTATTGCGACGCAGGATGAAATTCTCCGCAAAAAGTTTGAAGGTAATCCAGAGCAACTTGTTGCGTACTTGCGTGCTGTTGCGGAAGATGTGCGCGAACAACTCGCAATGCTCGGCTATTCATCACTCAATGAAATTATCGGACAGACGCATTTGTTAGCGCAGAAAGAAATTCCGAATCATCCCAAAGCACATACCGTTGATCTCTCGGCGCTCATTTTTCCGCCTGATACCCGGATTGAGCAACAGCGGAGAATTTATCAACGAAGCGGACGTGCCGCAACACCGCTCGACGATGTTATTTTAATTGATGTGAAAGATGCACTTCGCAACAAAGTGCCGATGAAGAAAACATACACCATTCGCAACACCAATCGTGCCGTCGGAACAAAACTTTCTGGACAGATTGCCTATCAATACGGCGACGCAGGATTGCCCGATGGTACGATTGATTTGACATTCAAAGGAAGTGCGGGACAAAGTTTCGGGGCGTTTCTCGTCAACGGTGTTCGTCTGACGCTCATCGGAGAGGCAAACGATTACGTCGGCAAAGGAATGTGCGGCGGTGAAATTGTTGTGATGCCCGACGTGAAAAAAGAACTTGCGGCGCAGAATGTTATCGTCGGAAATACTGTAATGTACGGTGCCACCGGAGGCCGAGCCTTCATTAACGGACGTGCTGGCGAGCGATTCTGTGTGCGTAACAGCGGCGCACTTGCGGTGGTGGAAGGAGTTGGCGACCACGGCTGTGAATATATGACAAATGGAATCGTTGTCATTCTCGGCACTGTTGGAAAGAATTTCGGTGCAGGAATGACCGGCGGCGTTGCCTACGTGTTTGATGCAGACGGCAATTTCAAAGAACGTGTCAACAAACAATTGGTCACGCTTCATCGATTGCATGATGACGAAGATGAGAAATTTCTCCAATCGCTCATTTATCAGCATCTTGAACTCACCGATAGTTTTCGTGCAGACGAATTGTTGAAAGGGTGGAAAGACTTCCGCTTTAATTTCTGGAAGGTGATTCCAACCGCGCTGCTTCACAAGAAAAAAGAAACAAACGATGCACTGGATGTTGCAACAGAGGAAGAGGGGAATGACAACGAAATGAAGAAGTAACAAACAGAAATTTCAGATGTTTCAAATAAAAAGTTGTTT
>JBFMDF010000041.1:0-11122 GCA_040753935.1 Bacteroidota bacterium
GTTGTTGCCATCAATCAGTTTACGCCGTACGGCGATATTACTATTGTGAAACTACCAACGGAGGAAGTCGCATGAGTGAAGCACAGGTTGTTGTTGGGGTATCAGAAACTGATGTTTCAGTCGAAGTGAAGAATATTATCGAAGCGCTCATCTTTGCATCCGACGAGCCGTTGACCGTGAAGATGATACGCGCCATTGTTGATGAAGCGAATAAAGAGCGGCTTCCGAATGAGCAGATTGCGGTAACGGCAGACGTTGTTCGCAAAGCCGTTGCCGATTTAAATCGCGGCTACGGCAGACTTGGTAGTGGATTTCGTATCATCGAAATTGCCGGCGGATTTGTGTACGCCACGCAGGAACAGTTTGCCGCATGGGTAGGGAAATTAGCCAAAGAAAAAGCCCGCCGTCGTCTCTCTTCTACTGCCGTCGAAACTCTTGCCATTATTGCCTACAAACAGCCCATCACAAAATCCGAAGTGGAGTTCATCCGCGGCGTGAATGTTGACTACATCATTAACGCACTATTGGAAAAGGGTCTGATCCAAATTGTCGGAAGACAAAATTCTCCCGGCAGACCGCTGTTGTACGGCACAACGCAAAAATTTTTAGAGCATTTTGGTCTCAACGAACTTTCTGATCTGCCGAAGCCTCGTGAAATTGCAGAACTCATTAACGAAACAGAAGCAGAAGTTGACCGCAGACTTCTTGCCGAACAGCAGGAACTGGAATTTAAAGAGAGTTTGGAAGGGAACATGGGAGGTCATAAAGGCACGGTGAAGAAAGAAAAGAAACCGCAACAGCCGAAATTGCCGATGCAAAGTGGGAACGCTGAAACGCCAAGAGAAACGACTGTGACTGAGTCCGAGGTTCCCGGCAGTCAACAGTTATCGGCAGTCGAGCAACAACCGGAGAAAGATGAGCAATCACCGGTAGCCGTTGAAGAGAAACCGGAAATCCAAGTTCCGGAGTCCGCAGAAAGTTTAATCAGCGCTGTCGAAGAAGTTCGGAGCGAAAACGTTGTTGAAGAACATGAGCGATCAGTTGTTGAATTACCTCTCGACACTTTGAAGACAGAACAAAAATTGTTACATGTTGAGCCTTCAAGTGAACATGAAACAGACAATACCGTAAAAGTTTTTAGTGAAGAAGGAGAAACCGTATCAACCCAACGTGGAAGCATAACAGAAGAAATAGAACATCTGCCGCTCGAAGCAAACCAACCGCACGAGGGCGAGAGCGGATGGAGCAGGTGGAAAAGCAAGGTCAAATCGTTCTTCAAGAAGTTGTTCGGTTAAACAGATATCTGGCGATGGCGGGTGTAGCTTCGCGCCGTGCCGCTGAAGAACTTATTCTTGCTGGCGATATCAAAGTCAACGGCAACGTTGTTACCGACCTTGCAACGAAAGTCCATCCACGTAACGACACAGTTACCGTTGGGGGTAAACGTGTGTCGATTGGGGGCAATCTTATCTACATCCTTCTGCATAAACCCAAAGATTACATTACCACCGTCAGTGATGAGCGCGGAAGGCGCACCGTGATGGATTTGGTAAACGTCCGCGAACGTGTGTATCCTGTCGGAAGATTGGACCGCAACACTTCCGGCGTTTTGCTGTTAACGAATGACGGCGATCTTGCCAACAAATTAATGCATCCTTCAAGCGGAGTGGTAAAGTCGTATCACGTGTCGTTAAACAAGCCGCTTGATGAAGCGCATGCAAAAAAAATTGTGACCGGCATGTATCTTGAAGACGGAAAGACTGCACCGTGTGAGTTGGATATCATTCCCGGTACAAAGAGCAAGGAAGTAGTGATTCACATTCATGAGGGGAGAAACAGACAAGTGCGTAGAATGTTCGAGGCACTTGGCTATGAAATCGAAAAGTTGCATCGTATTGCATATGCCGGACTGACCTTGAGTGGTCTCGGCAGAGGCAAGTGGAGATTTTTAACAAACAAAGAAGTGAAGGAATTGAGGAATTTGGCAGGGCTAACAACGCACTAACAACTACAGAGTATTCAAACACTATTATGAAATTTCATCGCGCTTCCGGAATTCTACTTCACCCGACTTCTCTTCCCGGTCCTTGTGGCTGTGGAGATCTCGGCGCTTCTGCGTATCACTTTGTTGATTGGCTTGTTGTTGCCGGTCAACACTTGTGGCAAATTCTTCCACTTGGTCCTGTTGGCATGGGAGACTCGCCGTACATGTCTCTTTCTGCTTTTGCCGGAGAGCCGCTGTTGATTGATTTACAGGAATTAGTCGAGCGCGGCTGGCTTCCTCGCCATGAATTGCAACAGATTCCACAGTTTCACACATCCAAAGTGCAGTTCAACGATGTGCGAAAATTTCGGATATCAAAATTGCGCATTGCCGCCGACCATTTTTTCGCAAAGAACGATACCAAAGAGCAGGAAGATTTTCATTCTTTCTGTACACAAAAAAAATCGTGGCTCGAAGATTACGCACTCTTCATGGCGCTTGTCGGCAAGAATAACGGCGCCGAATGGAGTACATGGGATGAAGATGTGGTGAAGCGAAAACCCGCCGCCCTAAAAAAAGCCCGTGCCGAACTGATAAAGGAAGTGCGATTCTGGGAATTCACTCAGTGGTGTTTCTTCCGCCAGTGGCATGCCATAAAAAAGTACGCCAATGAACACAATGTGAAAATCATTGGTGATATTCCAATTTTTGTTGCCTATCAAAGTTCCGATACATGGGCAAATCCTCATCTGTTTCATCTTGACAAAAATTTAAAGCCAAAAGTGGTTGCTGGTGTTCCGCCGGATTATTTTAGTGCAACCGGTCAGCGATGGGGAAACCCGCTGTACGATTGGAAAGCGATGCATGAAGAACGGTATGCATGGTGGATTGACCGCATCAAAACCACGTTGGAATTGGTTGATATGGTACGTATCGATCATTTTCGCGGCTTTGCCGGCTACTGGGAAATTCCTGCCGAAGAGAAAACTGCGGTGAGAGGTCGGTGGGTGAAAGGACCCGGCTCGAAATTGTTCGATGCCATTGAAAAAAAACTCGGCAAACTTCCGATTATTGCAGAAGACCTCGGTGAAATTACGCCGGATGTTATCGAACTTCGCGACCGTTTTCAATTTCCCGGCATGAGAATTTTGCAATTTGCGTTTGCCGGTGATGCGAAAAATACTTTTCTTCCGCACAATTACATTCCCAATACTGTTGTCTATTCCGGCACGCACGATAATGACACAACGCTCGGCTGGTTTGCCACTGCAACAGAACGTGAGCGCGAATTTGCCAAAAAATATCTTGGAACAGACGGGAAGGAAATACATTGGGATTTTATTCGTCTTGCATCGCAATCGGTTGCTGATATGGCAGTTTTTCCATTTCAAGATATTCTCGGGCTCGGCACAGAAGCGCGAATGAATTTTCCCGGAAAACCGTTGGGCAACTGGGCGTGGAGATTTTCGTGGGATCAGGTGCAACCCTGGCATGCACTGCGTTTATATGAAATTTCCGCGCTCACCAATCGTACAACGGGGGACAGAGTCCATTTACCTGCATATCCTTCTGGGAAAGTGCAGCCAAATAACAACTAAAAGATGTCGGAACAATGAAATTACTCTACGTAGTCTTTCTTTCATTGCTTATTGTTGGCTGTTCATCGTTGCAAGCGGTGAAAGAATCGGCAATACCCTTGGAGCAGTTACGCGTCGCTCTTGCTCAGAAATTTGACGATCCGCAATTTGAGAATGCACATTGGGGGGTGCTGATTAAATCGTTGAAGACAGGCGAAGTGGTGTACGCTCGCAATGAAAAGAAAATGTTTATGCCTGCTTCAAACATGAAGTTGCTCACCTCGTCTGCCGCGTTGAAGGTGTTGGGACCCGATTACCGCTACATGACCAAACTGGTTACCAATGGCACTATTAGAGATAGCGTGTTATTTGGTGATGTTATTCTTGTCGGCAGTGGTGACCCGACAATTTCTGGCAGGTACAATAACGGCTACGTGACGGAAACATTTGATCAGTGGGCAGATAGTCTCAAACTTCTCGGCATCAAAGAAATTCGTGGCAACATTATTGGCGATGATAACTGCTTCGATGAAGACTTTTACGGCACCGGATGGTCTGCTGATTATGAAACAGATTACTACGCGGCGCAAATCAGCGGCATTTCGTTCAACGATAACTGTGTCGATTTCAGAATTGTCCCTTCTGCCAAAGTTGCTGATGTGTGTTCGGTTTTCGTAACACCGAATACGAAATATGTTACTGTCATCAATCAAACCACTACTGCGGCGGCAGAAGATTCGACAAATGAAATTTCTTTCTACCGTCAGCGCGGGACAAATACCATTTATGTCCGCGGAACCATCTCGCAGGGGAATCCGCCGTGGAGTGAATCTGTTGCCGTTGATAATCCGACGTTGTACACTATTACTGTTCTCAAAGAAATTTTTGAAGCAAAGGGGATACACATCACTGGAACAGCCATTGATGTTGACGATCGAAAAGATACAGTGAAGTACGATGGCGCTAAACAACTTGCCTCATGTACCTCCATTCCGTATTCAGTCATCATCAGAACAATCAACAAACCGAGCCAGAATTTCTACGCCGAGCAGGTTTTTCGTACGATGGGGAAAGAACAACGTGGTGTTGGTTCGGTTCAAACAGGCAGAGCGACAGCATTACCCGTGCTGGCTGCGTGGGGTGTTGATACGGTACGACTGCGGTATGTTGATGGGTCGGGATTGTCGAGGTTGAATTTAGTTACGCCGTCTGATCTTGTCAGCATTCTTGAAGGGATATCGAAAGAACCGTATTTTCTCCCCTTCTACGAATCGTTGCCGATTGCCGGCGTTGATGGGACAATTCGCAATCGAATGAAAGGAACGAAAGCCGAGGGGAATGTTCATGCCAAGACCGGATTTATCGGCTATGTCCGTTCACTGTCCGGCTATGTAACCAGCGCTGACGGAGAGATGTTTGTGTTTTCGATGATGGCAAATCATTACACCGTACCGACCCGTCTTGCGGAGAACATACAAAATGATGTATGTGTAATGTTGGCAGAATTTGCTCGGGGAAATCTGAAGCCATAACTCTCACATAAAAAAATCATGGTAACACCATTTTGGTATCACGAACGTAAGAATTACCTAACGAAGAAATAGATGAATCAGCACGAAGCATATCAAGAAGAACTGAACGAACTGATGAAACGTCGCCGTGAAGAATTAGAACAGTTAAAAGCGGCGGGTATCAATCCGTATCCCTATGAATTTGAACGAAACGCAACGGCGAAAGACATTCTCGACAACTATAAAGACGACATGCCGCAGTGGATTGTTTCTGTTGCCGGTAGAATTGTGTCTCTGCGCCGGATGGGGAAGGCATCATTCTGCCATGTTCAGGACATGACAGGGAAGATTCAAATTTATTTGAAGCGAGATGATCTTGGAGAAGCGTACGATCATTTCAAATTGTTGGATATTGGTGATATCATTGGCGTTGAAGGTTTTGTATTTAAAACGAAAACCGGCGAAATATCGGTTCATGCACAACGGTATGTGTTATTGGCAAAATCGCTTCGACCGTTGCCGGTGGTGAAAGAAAAAGTTGATGAGCAGGGGAATAAAGTTACCTTCGATCCTTTTTCAGATAAAGAGTTGCGTTATCGCCAGCGGTATGTTGATCTTGTGGTCAACCCCGAAGTGCGTCAAACATTCATCAAGCGGTCGTTGATTATTCGGCAGATGCGAAAATTTTTGGATGAAAAAAATTTTCTTGAAGTCGAAACGCCGGCGTTGCAGCCGCTCTACGGCGGAGCAAGTGCGCGCCCGTTTATCACACACCACAATGCGCTGGATATTCCTCTCTACCTTCGGATTGCCGATGAGTTATATTTGAAACGCCTTATCGTTGGCGGGTTTGACGGAGTGTATGAAATAGCAAAAGACTTTCGGAACGAAGGGATGGACCGCACGCACAACCCAGAATTTACTATGATGGAATTGTACGTCGCGTACAAGGATTACCGATGGATGATGGAACTTGTTGAACAGATGATTCATTCCATTGCTGTAGCGTTGAACGGAAGTGCCTCAGTGAAACTCCGTGAGCACACTATTGATTTTACACCGCCATGGCGACGGATAACCATGTTCGGGGCGATTGAAGAATATACCGGCAGACAGTTGCGAGGCAAAAACGAAGCCGAACTTCGTGCCATTGCTAAAGAACTTCACATTGAACTCGACCCTACACTAGGATCAGGAAAAATTATTGATGAAATTTTTAGCGTGAAGGTTCAGCCGTATCTTATTCAACCCACATTTATCATGGATTATCCGGTCGAACTTTCGCCGTTGGCAAAAAAACACCGAAGCGAAGAAGGACTTGTCGAACGATTTGAGGGCTTCATCAATGGGCAAGAGATTTGCAACGCATTTTCCGAATTGAATGACCCGATTGACCAACGCGCGAGATTTGAGGAGCAGGTGCGATTGCGCGAACGTGGTGATGAAGAAGCGCAAACTCTCGATGAAGATTTTCTTCGCGCTTTGGAATACGGTATGCCTCCTACTGCAGGACTTGGAATCGGAATCGACCGGTTGGTGATGGTGTTGACACAGCAAGACCATATCCGCGATGTCATTTTCTTTCCGCACATGAGACCGGAAAAGTAATCGCTCAAACAATAGTATTCATAGCAATAAACAAGCCTGTTTTTGGTGTTTGCTTGCATTTCGTTTTATTTTCTTGTTACTTTGGTACAGATTCAAATTTTTGTTTAACATTTATCAATCAAATTCACCAATCCGAAGGACTCTTTGGATGAGAGAAGATTTTAGGAGCGTGCTTATGAAGAAGCGTTTTTCGATTCCGCTTGTGATCATCGTGTTTGTCGTAGCATTTGTAGGCGGAACGCAGGTCAACTATCTGATTTCCGGCGACAATATTTACGAACAGTTGAAAAAATTCAGCGATGTGCTCAGTTTGGCTGAAAAATATTACGTCGAGGAAGTCGATGCAAAAAAACTGACGGAAAACGCCATTAACGGGCTATTGAGCGATCTCGATCCACATTCCGTGTACATCAAACCGTCGCAAATGCAGCGTGTCACGGAAGATTTTCAAGGAAAGTTCGAAGGAATAGGGATTGAGTTTTCTATCGTTAGTGACACAATTACGGTAGTACAGCCGATTGGAGGTGGACCGAGCGCAATGCTTGGCATTATGGCAAACGACAAAATTGTGAAGATCAATGGACAGAGTGCTATAGGGTTCAACAACGAACAAGTGATGAAAAGTCTCAAAGGTCCTAAAGGAACGAAAGTGTCGGTTACAATTTTCCGTCCCGGTGTAAAGGAGTTGCTGGAATTTGAGATTATCCGGGATGTTATTCCGCTGTATAGCGTCGATGTGTCAACCATGTTGAACGACAAAGTCGGCTACATTAACGTTACACGTTTTGCCGAAACAACGAACAAAGAGATGATCGCCGCCTTGCAGAAGTTGAAAGGACAAGGAATGAAACAACTGGTGCTCGACCTGCGCCAAAACCCCGGCGGCTATCTCGATCAGGCGGTGAAGATGGCTGATTTATTTCTTGATGCAGAAAAGAACGGTAACCCTCGCAAAGTTGTTTACACGCAGGGACGCCGCACAGAATTTAATGAAGAATATTTTGCAAGTAGTAACAGCGAGTTTGAAAAAACTCCGCTCATTGTGTTACTTTCCAACGGTTCTGCTTCGGCGAGTGAAATTGTTGCCGGCGCAGTGCAAGATTGGGATCGCGGATTGATTGTTGGTGAAACCAGTTTTGGTAAAGGATTAGTACAACGTCAATTTCCGCTTTCCGATGGTTCAGCGCTTCGGTTGACGATTGCGCGCTACTACACACCCAGCGGGCGTCTTATTCAACGCTCGTACGTAAATGGTAAAGACAAGTATCAGTTAGAAGCATTTCAACGTGATGAAGAAGAAGGTGAGAATATTGAACATAAAGAATCACGCGCCGATACAGCACGTCCAAAATTTAAAACGTCGAAAGGTAGAATCATTCTTGGCGGCGGCGGTATTACACCCGATTTTATTGTGAAACCGGGAACACTCACAAAGTATGGTGTTGCCCTTGCACGTCGGAACATGTTCTATGAATACGTCGCGCAGTACCTTACCTTGCACGGCGAAGAAATTAAATCCAAATACAAAACACTTGATGCGTTTGACAACGGATTTGTTGTTGACGATGAAATGTTGAATAGTTTTACAGACTTCGCAAAGGGGAAAAATATTGAATTTGTTCAAGAAGACTTCAACAAAGATAAAGATTTCATCCAAAGTCGTTTGAAAGCATACATTGCCCGCAATTATTGGGGCAACGAAGGCTTTTTCAGAGCAAGCTTTCCGATTGATTCACAGCTAAAGAAAGCACTTTCACTTTTCCCCGAAGCGGAAAAAATTGCAAGTCTCAAGTGATATATTTCAGAAAGACAGAGAGCTTTGAGTATTGTCGCCTTCACTAAACTTACCGCTGCAAGCGCCGCACTGGCATTTGCGGCGGTTCTTTTTTTACCGGGTATGTTTCAGTCTACTGCCGAGGCAGAAGAACAACCCTCATTTATCTTTGCTGTTCAAGCACCTTCCGGTCAGGACATTTTGAAAGTGGGTGAAGAACTGGTGTACAACGTCAGTTACGCCTTTTTCGATCTTGGGTCGGTAAAGATTCAAGTTCTTGATACAACGACGAAAGGCGGGGTAAAAGTGTATAAAACGAAAGCGTTTATCGATTCGTACAGCGGTGTTCCTTTCGTTAATCTGCACTATGTGTTCTACAGCGAAATAACGACGAACTTTTATACCATGCTTTTTACTTCTTACAACACTGCTGATCCGAAAAAGATAAATTTTGTTCACTACTTGTTTGACTATAAGAACAAAAAAGTTCACTACAAGGTAGGAATTAATCCGAAGAACGAAATTATCAAGGAGGGAACTGAGCCGATTACCGATGTTCAGCAAGATGGGTTGTCGTTGTTTTTTTTCGCAAGAAATAATGTGCACGAACAGAAAAAGATAATGACGCCGATTTTTTTGAATGAAAAAACATTCTATGCGGATTTTAATTTCATGAATAAAATCGGTTCGCAGGAAATTGATGCCGTAGAATATCCGATTGAAACAGTTGAATTTGACGGCACCGCCAATTTCACCGGTATTTATGGTTTAACAGGCTATTTTCGCGGATACTTCAGCAACGATGAAGCTGCAGTTCCAATTGTTGCAAAAATGAAAGTGTTGATTGGAAGCATTCACATTGAATTAGTAAAATGGAATCGTCCAGGCTGGGTTCCGCCTCGTGCTAAAGAGTAATATGGGAATCATTACATATCAGGGAATTACCCCGAAAATTCATCCTTCCGTCTTTATTGCGGAGGGAGCACATATCATCGGCGACGTGGAAATCGGTAAAGATTCGAGCGTGTGGTTTAACACTGTTATTCGGGGAGATGTACATTATATTCGTATTGGTGAACGAACAAATATACAGGATAACACAGTTGTTCATGTAACAAATAAAAAGTACCCGACCCATATCGGTTCAAATGTGACAATAGGTCACAGCGCAGTCATTCACGCTTGCACAATTTATGATTATTGCTTAATTGGTATGGGCGCTATTATTTTGGACGATGCGAAGATTGGGCCGTACTCCCTTATTGCTGCCGGAGCGTTGGTAACAATGGGGAGCGTAATTCCGGAAGGCGTGCTTGCCGCAGGTATTCCGGCAAAAATCATACGACCGTTGACCGATGATGAAAAACAAACGCTAATACAGTCTGCACAAAATTACGTCGATTATGTTGCAACGTACAGATAACAAATCGAAAGGTCGCTTCCAATGAAACTCAAGTTTTGGGGAGTGCGGGGTTCCATTCCAACACCGGGAAAGAATACCGTAAAGTATGGCGGCAATACTCCTTCGCTCGAACTTCGATTAGATGATGATGAATTGATCATTTTCGATGCGGGTACCGGCATTCGCAACCTTGGCGATTATCTCATTGCCAAAGGCGAATCGCTCCGAACATACATTTTAATCACCCATCCACACTGGGATCACATTCAAGGTTTTCCATTCTTCAAGCCGGCATTTATTTCCGGTAACGAAATTACAGTTATCGGTACCGATCGGGAAGAGATCGACTTGCAGCATATTATTGCTGACCAGATGAAGCGCATCTATTTTCCGATTCAACTCAATGAGTTGAAAGCCACAATCCACTTCCGCAGTATCGGAGAAGAAGAATTTACTATCCATACGGCAAAAGTAAAAACCATCTACGTTAATCATCCTGGATTCACCGTCGGTTATCGCATCGAGTACAAAGGGAAATCGCTCGTCTATATCAGCGATAACGAACCATTCGATCGTGAATCTGCCGCTCGTGTAACTAACTTTGAGCAAGTAGTGCAGAAAAAATTTTTGTCGCTCGACGGCGATCCTAATCAGCGCATTGTTGCGTTTGCCAAAGATGCCGATGTGTTCATTCACGACACAACATACACACCAGAAGAGTACGTTGATAAAGTAGGATGGGGACATTCACATTACTTGTTTACTCTCCAATTGGCTGAGCAGGCGAACGTGAAACACTTGGTGCTGTTTCACCATGAGCCCAACCGTACCGATGAACAGGTGGATAAAATATTTGAAAAGTGTAAAAACGAAATTAAACTTCATTCATACAAATTCGAATGCACTGCAGCGTATGAAGGGCTTGTTATTTCGTGGTAAAAGAGAAGTCTTGACTTCAATACCGACCTCTCTCTATATTAGGAATGAACGAGATGCTCATTTGACAACTATTATAGAACATACGGCGTGAGACATCAAACCCCGGCGGCAGTGCAACGGGGTTTTTCTGTTTGAATGACAGAGCACAGGTACATTTATGAAATCGACATTTGGCAAATCAGATATCCAGACCATCGGAAAAGTTCTTGGCGTGAAAGGAAAGTTGAAGGGGAACAATATCCGTTTTGAATTGTCTAATACCAAAGACCATCGTCGTTTGGCGTTGGAAATCTATCCCTCTATTTCCATTGGAAAGAAAAAAGGGAA
>JBFMDF010000042.1:0-11048 GCA_040753935.1 Bacteroidota bacterium
GTTCATTTTCGCTGCTGACATCATTTCGACAGATGTCAGCAGCAGTGTTTGAACATAACATAGGAGAATTTTGACATGCTGAGATTTTTTGCTCTCGTTACCAGTGTAATCACCATCTGCCAAACAAATCTATATCCACAGGAAGTAAGACCAATGGTTTTAGATAGTCTGATTGCAGAAGCGTTGAAGAACAATCCGCAATTGCGGGCAGCACACAATCAAACCGCATCTTCGAGGACACGCATCAATCAGGTGACGAGTTATGATGCGCCTCAGGCGGGAATAGAATTTTATCAGACACCGATTCAATCTCTCAATCCGATTAAGAGTGGAATGGAAACCGATTATTTTATCCAACAAATGGTTCCGTTTCCCGGAAAACTTTCGTTGATGGGACGAGCGGCAGAAAACAATGCTGCAATGGTGGAACAAGGCGCCAACGCGTTGGAGAGAAAAATCATCCGTGATCTGAAATCAGCATACTATGAATTGTACCTTGTACAGCGAAAAATCAGTATCAACGTTGAAAATCAGGATTTGATGAGACGCTTTGTTGACATTGCATCAAAGCAGTACGAAGTGGGGATGGGAAAACAACCGGATGTTCTTCGTGCTCAAACAGAGCTTTCTCAGTTGGTGAATGAAGGGATTAATTTACAAAAAGAGAAACGTTCCATTGAGTCTATGGTGAATACCATATTAAGCCGTCCAGCAAATGAGCCGCTTGGGTACGTTCCTGATATAGATTCAGACATTCCTACATTGACGTATGAGAAACTGAAACCAATTGCGGAGGAACATCGCCCCGAGTTGAAAGCGATGACTTTTAATATTGAGATGAATAAGTCCGAAGTTGCTGTGTCGAAGAAAGAATATTACCCGGATTTTATGGTTCGCGTAATGTACAAAAATATGGCACTCACCGGAAATGATTTCTGGTCGGCAATGGTCGGTGTAAGTATTCCGCTTACGCCATGGTCAAGCGGCAAATACACATCCAAAGTAGAAGAGAATGAACTGAACGTGCAAAAGGCAGAAAATGATTTTGCTGCAATGCGAAACATGGTGTTGTACGACATTCAGGACGCGCTCGTGAAAGTTCAGTCGAATCGCAATCTCGTGCTTCTGTATAAGAATACCGTCATTCCGCAGGCAGAACAGACATTACAATCTACGGTAGCAGCGTACCAAACCGGTAAAACGGAATTCTTAATGTTGATAGATGCATACCGCATGGTGCTGATGTCGAAGTTGGATTACCACATGTCGGTAATGAACTACATGGCAAGCCAAGCCGCGCTGGAACAAGCCGTCGGTCTTGAAATGAATCAGATAATTGAAAAAGCACAATAACCATACACAGGAGTTATATCATTATGAAACGAATTCTTATTACAGCAGTGTTAAGCGTTGTTCTTGGACTTGGAGTCGGCTGGTTGGTTTTCTATCCGTCATCAACAAGCGAAACCCCGCAGCGAAAAATAAAATTCTATCGGGACCCGATGAATCCGCAGATTACATCGGCAACGCCCAAAAAATCTTCCGACGGGATGGATTTTGTTCCGGTATATGAAGAAGCAACCGGTGGAACCAAAAAAATTGCGTATTACAAAGATCCGATGCATCCGTGGTTCACATCTCCGACTCCAGGCACCTCGCCGGACTGCGGTATGGATATGGTTCCTGTGTATGAAGGCGAAAGCGATACAAAGGGAATAAAGATTGATCCCGTTGTGGTGCAGAATATCGGAGTAAAAATCGAACCCGTTGTAAGAAAAAAACTAAACAAGGTCATCCGCACTACCGGCAAAGTCGATTTTGATGAGACGAAGGTGTATTCCGTCAATACAAAAATTATGGGATGGGTGGAAAAGCTTTTCGTGGATTACACCGGAAAGGTTGTGCGCAAAGGTGATCCATTGATGGAATTGTACAGCCCCGAATTGGTTTCTACGCAGGAAGAATATTTACAGGCAATTCGATACAAAAATCAATTGACAGAGAATAGCACGGATGTGGCGCGTAAAGGTGCAGATCAGTTGATCGAAAGCGCAAAACGGCGGCTGCTGTATTGGGATATTTCAGAACGGGAGATTAACGATTTAGAAACCAGAGGAATTCCAAGAAAGACACTTACCATCTTTTCTCCGGCAGACGGCATTGTAATGGAGAAAATGATTTTCAAAGGAAAGAACGTAATGCCGGGAATGGATTTGTATAAAATTGCCGATCTCTCAACTGTGTGGGTGCAGGCAGATATTTACCAATACGAATTGCCTTGGGTAAATGTCGGCGATAAGGCAGACATTGAGTTGTCGTATTTGCAAGGAAAAACATTCTCCGGAAGGATCACATACATTTACCCGATGCTGAATATGGAAACAAAAACCATTAAGGTGAGAATTGAAGTGCACAATACGGCGAGGATCGAATTCAAGCCGGAGATGTACGCGAATGTGAAGATTACATCTCCGATTTCGGTGAACGCCGTTGTTGTGCCTGAACAAGCAGTCATTCATTCCGGCGAAAGAAATATTGCAGTGATTTCACTTGGCGGTGGTTACTTCGATCCGAGAGAAATAAAGCTTGGCGTTTCATCTGAAGGAGAAGTGCAAGTACTGGATGGCATTCATGAGGGAGAGAACATTGTCGTTTCCTCCCAATTCTTGATTGATTCGGAGAGCAATTTGAAGGCAGCAATCAATCAAATGGCTGGTCATGCGGGGATGGATATGTCGAAGCCAATGGATGAACAGAAGTCCGCTGAAGAACAAAGCCACCAGCCGTCACAGACGAATCACACCGGGCACGACATGAGTTCGATGCAATCCTCTTCTACAGTTGCATCTTCTCCAAAGAAACAATCACAGAAGAAACAGAAAGAGAAGAGTGTAAAAGAACATGGTATGCAGGATATGAACATGGAAGGGATGGAAGACTCATCTACTGAAAAATCCGCACTCAATATAACAAACAAAAAAATTCTCGATCCAGTCTGCGGCATGGAAGCGGTCGTGGATGATGACCACGCATACGTGTACAAAGGAAGAAAATATTATTTCTGCAGTGAGGAAGACCGAGAAAAATTTAAGCAGGACCCTGACAAATATGCGACTCATCCGCACCAGTAAAACGGTATCGAATACAGAACATTAAGGATAACGAGGACAATTATGCTACAGAAAATTATTGAGATGTCGATACGAAATAAATTCATGGTGATTCTTGCCGTGTTGTTTCTCATCGGAGTCGGAATCTATTCGATGTTGAGCATCCCGATAGACGCGATACCCGATTTAAGCGACGTGCAGGTGATTATTTATACGGAATATCCTGGGCAATCGCCCCGTATTGTAGAAGACCAAGTGACATATCCGCTTACAACCGCAATGGTTGCGGTGCCGGGGTCAAAAGTTGTGCGCGGTTATTCGTTTTTTGGTTACTCACTTGTGTATGTCATTTTTGAAGATGGCACTGACCTCTATTGGGCACGGAGCCGTGTACTTGAGTATCTGAACTATGCGCAAAAACGGCTTCCTCCCAAAGTTGTTCCTACACTTGGTCCTGATGCCACGGGTGTTGGCTGGGTGTATATGTACACTTTAAAATCCGATAAACGCTCGCTGCAGGAACTGCGCTCGTATCAGGATTGGTATTTGAAATATGAATTAACGTCGGTTGAAGGTGTGTCGGAAGTAGCAAGCATCGGCGGATACACGAAGCAATATCAGGTTACGGTTGATCCGGCAAAATTGCTTGCCTACAATGTGCCGTTAATGATGGTTGAAGATGCGATTAAGAATTCCAATAACGATGTTGGCGGTGAAGTGGTGGAAATGAGTGAAATGGAATTTATGGTTCGCGGCCTTGGCTACATTAAATCAGTGGATGATATTAAAAATATTCCAATCATGGTGGATAAGAAAAGCGGAACGCCGGTGTATGTCAAAGATGTTGCCGATGTCTCTATCGGTCCCTTGATGCGTCGTGGGCTTTCGGAAAGCAACGGCGAAGGAGAGGTGGTTGGTGGCATTATCGTGATGCGGTACGGGCAGAATGCGTTGGAAGTGATTGAGAATGTAAAGAAAAAATTAGAAGTACTGAAACAAGGATTGCCGGAAGATGTGAAGATTGAACCGGCATACGACCGTTCCGGATTAATTGAGCGTGCGATAGATACGTTGAAAGAAAAACTGATTGAGGAAATTATTATCGTAGCGATTGTGTGTATCATTTTTCTTCTCCACGCTCGCAGCTCTCTTGTCGCAATTCTTACACTGCCGACAGCAATTCTCATCTCGTTCATTGTTATGAAGATGCAAGGCATCAATGCAAATATCATGTCGTTAAGCGGAATCGCCATCGCAATCGGGGCTATGGTGGATGCTGCAATCATTATGATTGAAAATGCACATAAGCACATCGAACACGAAGCGTTGAAACCGCCGGAAGAACGCCGCGACCATTGGCAGGTTATTCTCGATGCGTCAAAAGAAGTTGGTCCGGCATTATTCTATTCGCTTCTTGTCATTACCGTGTCGTTCATTCCTGTGTTTACACTTGAAGCGCAGGAAGGGCGTCTCTTCAGGCCGTTGGCATTTACAAAAACATATTCAATGGGAGCGGCGGCGCTGCTCTCTATTACCATTGTGCCAATTTTGATGGGATACTGGATTCGTGGGAAAATTCTGCCAGAAGAAAAAAATCCAATTAATAGATTTCTCATTAAGATCTACCACCCTGTTTGTGATTTTGTCTTGAAATACAACAAGTGGGTTATTGTTGCAACATTGCTCATTCTTATGGGGGCATATTTCCCGCTGAGTAAACTTGGCTCTGAGTTTATGCCGCCGTTGTACGAAGGTGATTTGCTCTACATGCCGACGACGCTGCCGGGAATGTCCATAACGAAAGCAAGAGAATTGCTGCAACAAACGGATAAGATCATTAAGCAATTTCCAGAAGTTCATCATGTTTTTGGGAAAATCGGACGCGCTGAAACGGCTACAGACCCTGCCGGCTTAGATATGGTCGAAACAACAATCATGTTGAAACCGGAAAGTGAATGGCGGCCGGGAATGACGGTGCAAAAACTGATTGATGAAATGGATCAGGCAATTCAATTTCCCGGCGTAACGAATGCATGGACGATGCCAATTAAAACACGCGTTGACATGCTGAGCACGGGAATTAAAACGCCGGTGGGAATTAAAATTTCCGGGGCTGACTTGAAGGTGTTGGAACAAATCGGCAGAGAAGTAGAAGCAGTGATGCGAACTGTACCCGGAACGCTCAGTGCGTTTGCAGAACGCGCCGTTGGCGGCAATTACCTCGACTTTGAAATCAACCGCAAAGAAGCCGCACGGTACGGATTAACAGTAGGAGACGTTCAAAATGTTATTCAAACAGCAATGGGCGGAATGCCGATTACGAACACCGTTGAAGGGCTTGAACGCTATACTGTCAATCTCCGTTACAGTCGTGAGTTGCGCGATAATATTGAATCGTTGAAGCGTGTTCTCGTTCCCACTCCGACAGGTGAACAGATTCCTATCGGCCAACTGGCAACCATTGTTCCCCGTAAAGGACCGATGGTTGTTCGCAGTGAAGATACAAGGCCGAATGCATGGGTGTACGTTGATATAAAAAATATTGATGTTGGCACGTACGTGCAAAATGCGAAGCGAATTATTACAGAGCAAATAAAGCTTCCAGCAGGTTACAATATTGTCTGGAGCGGCCAGTACGAATACATGCAGCGTGCAGAACAGCGACTGATGTATGTTATCCCGATGACGCTCTTCATCATTTTCGTCATCATTTATATAAATACAAAGTCATTAACCAAAGTGGCGATAGTATTTCTTGCTGTTCCTTTCTCACTTGTCGGCACGTTTTGGTTCCTGTATTTCCTTGGTTATAACTTGAGCATTGCAGTATGGGTTGGCATTATCGCTCTTGCAGGACTCGATGCAGAAACCGGCGTTGTGATGCTGTTGTATCTGGATCAGGCATACGACGATCAAAAACAAAAGGGATTAATGCGTGGGTTGCAGGATTTGAAAGATGCCATTCATCACGGAGCGGTGAAGCGTGTGCGTCCCAAAATTATGACGGCATCGGTCATCATTGCCGGGTTAATTCCGATCATGTGGAGTCATGGAACAGGAGCAGACGTTATGAAACGCATTGCAGCACCCATGGTTGGCGGTGTAGTGACTTCTGTGCTTCTTGAATTAGCCGTTTATCCAGTCATTTACTATTTGTGGAAGACCCGGACATTGAAAAAGGAGAATGCATTATGACATCAGCACAGCAATACATTCCGGCGTTACGGTACAATTTTTTGACGCCTGTATATGATTGGGTTTTGCGTGTGTTAATGCGGGAATCGGTCTATAAGAGTCGTCTCGTAGAGTATCTCTCTATAATAAAGCAACCATTAAAGATCCTTGATGCAGGATGCGGCACCGCAACCCTAACAATAATGATGAAGCAACGTTTAGCTGATGCAGATATTACAGGAATAGACGGCGACCGAAAAATTCTACAGATCGCACAGGAAAAGGCTCGAAATGTTGGCTTGAAGATCAATCTTGATTACGGCTTCATAACTCAGCTTCCGTACGAAAGTCAAAGCTTCGATTGCGGTGTGTGCAGTCTGGTGCTTCATCATCTGACAACAGAAAATAAACAAAAGGCATTGCAAGAGCTTTTCCGGGTAATAAAACCTAACGGGCGCTTGTTGATTCTTGATTTTTCAACACCGCATAATTTTCCGATGATGATGGTGACACTTGCAGCGCAATACTTTGAAGAGACGTACGACAACTTCCGGGGTCGGCTTTTGGAATTTATAACTAAAACCGGATTCGTTAACCTTCAGGTGGAATTAAATTCTTGGACGCCCATCGGAACAATTTCATTACTCACAGCACAAAAACCAACAACAGAAAAGGAGAACACTCGATGAAAACCCTCATAACAGCTTCTATCGTATTGATGCTTTTTGCGGTAACAGTGAAAGCACAGCACATGCATCATACGGAAGGAGATCAAAAGAAACAGAAGAACGATATGGTAAAAATGATGGGCGATCCTGTATTTGAGCAGTCAGCCGAAGGCATTAAAGTGCAGGTGTGGCTGATAACACAGGAAGAGCATAAAAAGAAAATGAGCGAGCATCAAAAAGAGATGAAGCACGGTGATATGAAAATGGACCATAATAAAGAAGACATGAATCATGGCGACATGAAGATGGATCACGACATGAAACACAGTGGCCATGATCATGCCAAGATGATGGAAGGAACACATCACATTATGGTGGTCGTCACTGATGAATCTGCTATGAAGGAAGTTGAGAATACTACTGTTGGAATTGAGTCTTTTTCTCCATCAAAGAAAGTTGAGAAAACAGAATTAGCATCAATGATGAATCACTTTGGAGGTGGGTTAACGCTTGAAGAAAAAGGCAAGTACACATTTACGCTTGTCGTGAAGGTTGGAGAAAAGATTGTGAAGCTTCCAATGGCTTACAATCTTCAATAACAAAAACGCCTACAGCTTAATAGTAGGCAGAAAGGAGAACGGTTATGAAGACGATAGCAGTGGTAGCAGCAGTGGTTGCCTTTACTCTGCTTGTTGTCGGCTGTTCCGGCGAATCTCTTGTCGCCAGAGGATATGTTACCTCGCAGATTGGCGGTGAATATTCTATTTCGGTCGGTTCTGCCAACGGTCTGCAAACCGGAGACGTGCTTCAGGTGGTTCGCCAGGTAAACGACAAGCGAACTGCAATAACCGGCAAGGTAAAGGTGACGAAAGTTGTCGGCGAAAATTCTTCTACTATTGAAGCGCTATCGGGAACAGTACAACGAGGTGACCGTGTCGAGAGATGGGCACGGTAACTAAATAGTCATAGATGGAGTCCGTTTTGTCTCGGACTCCATCTGTGAGAAATGGGGTATAGCTATGAAACAGATTATTGGAGTTGTAAGACGAGAAAGTGTAGGAGAAGTTCTTCGGGAGCTCTCACACAACGGTTTCGGGTGTTTGAGCGTATTTGATATGAAAGGTTTGTGGAATGTTCACGATCCTGAACACGAACATCTGTCATTTGAATATGAAACCTATTATTCCACTATGTCCCGGGTAGAAGTGCTGTGCAAAGATGATGATGCACAGAAAGCATTTGAAATTATCAAAAGAGAAGGAAGAACACAGCATCAAGGAGACGGGTACGTTTTTATTTCTACAGTCGAGCGGTTGGCAAACATTGCTGACGGTCAAGAAGGCGAATGTGTGCTTCAATCATAGTTCTTTATTTGAATTCACAAACCGATTGTAAAGTCGGGGAAAATAAATAATAAAACGAAAGGTTCAACAATGGATACAAAATATTTTTTTGCCGCAATTCTCTTTGCATTTGTAGCAGCAGGATGCAGCAAAGATTCAGATATGACAAGCTCATCCGGAAATGAAACGGAAAGCATTCTCACTCTCAATCCTGTTGATAATGCATCATCCGTCCGACTCGACGCTCCCGTTACACTAACGTTTGCGAAATCTGTAGATCGCGCAACAGTTGAACGCGGCTTCCATTTAATTAGCGAAAGAGCAATGGCAGATTCTCTCTGTCCTGTTTCGCAAATGATGGGGCACGGTAACATGATGGATACTATGACTGATTCATCGAAGATGCACCATCTGGATCAATATCATATGACCCAGGGGAAGTTTACGTGGAAAAGCGATAGCACTCAATGCACATTCAAGCCAGATTCAATGATGTCGCCAAAGACTCAGTATATGATGCACATCGACAGGGATATGACGCAGATGATGGAACAACGCATGGGCAATATGGGAATAATGGGTGGTCACGGAACAGGTATGATGAGCGGAGACATGGTGTTCCATTTTACAACGCTGGATACGACTTCAACTTCCGGCGGCGGACATAATGGACATCATTAAATTCATAAATAGAAAATCTAAACAATGAACGCAACAGTCTTAGAATCAATAATTACGTGTCCAAACTGTGGTCATAAGAAAAAAGAATTAATGCCGATAGATGCATGTCAATATTTTTATGAATGTGAGAAGTGTAAGACTGTATTAAAACCTAGACACGGAGATTGTTGCGTTTATTGTAGTTATGGATCGCAGAAATGTCCGCCAAAACAAATTGAATCTGATTGTTGCTAAAGAGAGAGTGGGTTTTGTTGCAGAAATCAGTGTACAAGAATTTTGCCATAATAAATATATGAAACCAGAAAGGAGGAAAGAAAATGTTTGAGCAAAGAAAACACTTATGGGGAATTATTCTTGCAGGAGGGGAAGGAAAAAGACTCGAATGCTTCGTGACCAAACAATACGGTAGAGATTGTCCTAAACAATATTGCTGTTTTGTCGGCACGCGATCAATGCTGCGTCATACAATCGATCGGGCAGAACAGTTTATTTCTTCCGAGCAGCTCTTGACCGTCGTAACCAAACAACATGATAAGTGCGTGCAGTGTCAACTAAGTGACAGATCTGCCGGGACAGTTATTGTTCAGCCGCTGCTTCGTGAAACAGGACCTGCTATTCTTTATCCGCTTTTGCATGTTGATGCCAGAGACGACAATGCGACTGTAGCCATCTTTCCTTCGGATCATTTCGTGCTTGAAGAGGATCGTTTTATTAAGTATGTGCAGCAGGCAAATAGTTATCTCCAAAAGAATCCTCAAACAGTAATCCTTCTCGGTGTCGATCCTGATGCTGCTGAAAGTGAATATGGTTGGATTGAGCCGGGAAAAAAGGTGAACGTGCTGGACAATTATCAGTTATTTCACATCAGACAATTTACAGAGAAACCCGATTTACAACACGCGGATACAATCTCTCGACACTCTGTACTTTGGAATACCATGGTTGTAGTAGGTCGCGTGAAGGTGCTTTTGTCTTTCTTTAGAATCTTAACTCCCCATTTGTACCGTGCATTTGAACGGGTGAAGAATTTGTTGAATACAGTTCGTGAAGAAGATATTGTGCAACAAGTGTATGCTGACTTAAGTTCAACAAATTTTTCCACCGAGATTCTGAGTAGAAATCCTGAAGGGCTTAAAGTCCTTAGGATGCCCGATGTTTATTGGAACGATTGGGGAAGACCGGAAAGGATTCAATCTGATATTACGAGATTTTTATTAAAAGTCTCAGTTGACCCTTATCATGCAGCGGGAATGTACAGCGGCACGACTGAAAGGATGAATTTCACCAATTGATAGATAAGGAACAAGAATTTTCGATGACCTATGTAATATTCATTTCTGCGAGAAACTGTTCACTAAAGAACATAGCAGAAAGTAAAACATTAGACTAACGGAGGTTATATGAAAAAGCAGCATGTCATTATCGTGGGCTTGTTTGCAGTGTTGTTATTTGCGGGTTGCGGAACAACAATTCCGCTTGGGTATGAAGGTCTTCATGTCGGACGCTATACAGGCACTGATACGGCCATATACCAAAATGGATTCAAATGGGCATGGGTGTGGAATGACGTAGTGCTTTACGACGTGCGTTGGAAGACAGAGAGTGAAGATGTGGACATACTTTCGCTCGACGACCTTCACATGACCGCTGAAGTAGCGCTGCGATTGCGTCCGAAGGAAGATGAACTATACGCTTTACATTCCGAGATTGGATCTGACTACTACAAACAAATAGTGCAGCAGCAATTTCGTTCTGTGGCGAGATCCGTATTTGCACAGTATAAATATAATGACATTCCCAAGAAGAGTGCCGAAATCCAATATGCAATTCTTAGCGGCGTGAAAAATGCCGTGAAAAACAAGCATCTTGATTTAGACGCTGTTGAGATCAAACACGTTGAGTATCCTCCGACAGTAAAGGATGCGGCGGATAAAAAGCTCGCTACCGAGCAGCGTCTGATGCAAAAAGAATTCGAACAGAAAATTGCAGAGAAGGATGCTTCGATCAGGATTATCGAAGCAAAAAGTCAACAGGTATCTCAAAAAATTATTGATAGCACTCTGACTCCAACA
>JBFMDF010000043.1:0-11021 GCA_040753935.1 Bacteroidota bacterium
CCGATCTCCGTGTCTTCTTTCCCGTACACGTTCAACACTCTGAGCGATGCAGGCGGCGTATTGAATGGACGAATCTGGGCTTCGTAATTTCTTGTCACTCGAATCATTGCAATGGAAAGATCGATAGCAAGAATTGACCAATCATTGCGCTGACGTTGCGTAGTGTTGGTATCTGTGACCATTAATTGAAAAGTATTAACATCATTACCGCCAATTGTACGCACTCGTAAAATCCAGCCGTTCTTTTCGGGATTCAACCGTGTAAAGGAGTACCATCGATTGATATACTGTACTTCAGAAAGAGTGGCAAGTGTAGCTGCTGGTTTTACAGTAGCAGGTAAGAGCGTTACCGTTCCGTTCTCGTATTTATAGAGAGCATCGAAAGGAATAAGTTCGAAAATCGTTTTGGTGTCTGCTGAGCCGGAAACCAGATCTGCAATACCGCCGAGTCCTGCATCAAATAATGCAAGAGTAGCGGAGGAGGCATTTGCATCGGGCTTTAGCCAAAAATCATATTGGTGAAATAGGTCGCCCGTTTTCTTTGCATTCGCATTCGTTCCTGAGATAGAAGGAAAAATTTCCTGCCCCAGCGCCAGCGAACTAACGATGATGAAGCACAGAAGAAAAAAATATTTCATTCCTGAACCTGTAGTGTCCGTTTTGCAATTATCGTATTGTCTGAAAGAGATTCGAAAATTAATGTTAATGTACCGCCAGAAATTTTTCGTACTGAAATTGCCCAGTTGCCTTGAGAATCTGTCTGCACGCTTGTAGTTTGTTCACCAAGTGTTGCCGTAATCTTTACGCCGGGATAGGAAACACCTCGTCCGCTGATCTCGTTTGTTGTTGGAAATAACGTGACCCCATCTGACTGGCAATTCCACTCAATATGTGTCACTTTATTTGAATCCATTGGTACAACCGAAAGGGTACGTTCACGTACATTGCCCGATCTATCAACCGTTTGAAGTTTTATCCGTTGTTCCGTCTTCCCGACAGGGATCTTGAATGAAAATTCTCCCTTGCTATTGACCGGATGCTTAGTTCCGTCGACTGTTAGTTGGGCATCGGGCTCTGTTGTTCCGGAAACAGTAACCGACGTTAATATCGTATATTTTCTATCGGTTTCCCAGCCATATACATACAGAGGCGGAGGCACAGTATCTTCCACGCGCACGATTTTGTAAACAGGACTTTCGATGCCGCGCAAACCTAATTTATCAACCGCATACAGTCGAACGAAAAGAACGCCAAGTTGAATATTGGTTAATTTCAAAGCCGCTGTTTTCGTTGAAAATGTTTTAATCGCGGTGTTGAATTCCTTAGTTGGTGATAGTTCAATTTTATAATGTGCCGCATCCCTAATCGGAGTCCACACCAGTTGTAATTCCGAACCATAAATTGTCGAATCAATACTACTCCAGCGTAATTGAGGGGGAGAAAGAAGCGGCACGGGCTTCATCGGTGGTTTTCCTTGTTCAACAACAGTCCCTTCGTTTGCCGCCAAACGCACTTCCGATTGATGGGCAGCAACCTTCATTGTGCCGTCATAGTTAGAAAGTGTTACCCGGCGTTCTTCTGCAGCGCTTGCCCAAAATTTTCCCGATTTTACTTCGGCTTGTGATGTCCCTGCGGTAAGCCGCAATCTGTTTCTCTCTTTTGCGCTTGCAGTCAACGTTGTCAATAAGCCGCCGCGTACTAGTGCAATGTCTCTGCGAATTGATAGGTCTAACTTATCCATGTTAGATTGGCGTATCAAAACAGTAGAATTCGGATCGATCATCACCTCACATCCGTCGGTAAAAGCAAGTTGTGCAAAACTCGCGTCACCTGTTTTTACTCCATCTGATTGTTTGAGCACATCACCTTGTACTGCATTGATCCATTGTCCTAACAGCCCGCGGCGCTTTGTCACATCGCCGTGGCGTTGAGCGATCATCGCATCAACTTCCTCTGTTCTTTTTTCTGCGATCTCCTTTGCAATCTTATCTGTTGCGGAAACGTATTGCTCCGAAAGAAGTATTGCTTGAGAGATATTTCCGTCCCGAACGGCAAGATCATAAGTTGTGGAAAGAGTAACAGCGTTATTCAACGCTTCTGCGGCAAAAACACGTGCACCAGCCTTCAACAAGTGAGCAAAGTACGCTTTGGCAGCTTTCATTGCGGCATGAGCTTTGGAGAACACTTTGATTTGTTCAAGGGAGTGTTGGGTGAGAGTAAAGCCGTTCTGTTCAACATTTCGCGTTGCCAGTGAAACAAGAATCGGCCACGATGTCGAATCACCGGTCAACGCTTTTGCCGTCTTGTAGATATCGTCCGCAGAAAAAAACAACGATGATGTTTTTTGTGCAAGTGATAGCGAAACAAGTAGAATAACGAGTATTGAAATTTTTTTCGTCATCAAGTATGTAGTATTGGTATTGATAGTGTGAACCGGCAACCAATTTCCGGAGTTGATTCGAGCGAAATATCGCCCCGATGATAGTTCATGATTTCTTTGACGTACGCCAATCCAAGCCCCGTTCCAACCTGACCAACAGTTTTTGGATTGGAGGTAACACGGTAAAATTTTGTGTACAATTTTTTTTGATCTTCTGCAGCAATACCATATCCAAAATCTGTAACGATAAATTGGAGATGAGTATTGTTCTTCTTGAGTTCAACTTCAATCGTGCGGTGCTCATCGCCGTATTTAATTGCATTGGAAAGAAGATTTAAAAAAGCTTCACGCATTAAATCTTTTACTGCAAAAACAGTCGGCAGGTTAGTTTCGGCAGAAAAATTCAGTGTTAGTTTTTTTTGTGTAAGTTGCGGTTGCAGCGAATCGCAGACGCTCCGCGCTATGTCTACAAGGTCGCACTGTTCTTTTGGATAGTCAACCGTGTGCGATTCAAGACGTTGTACGTCCAGAAAGCGGTTGACAAGGGTATTCATGTGGTTTCCACTTTCCAGAATGATCGTTGTGTACTCTTTTTTTTCTTCCTCTGTGAGTGCTTCTTCAAGAATGAATGACGCATAGCCGATAATGCTGTTGAGAGGGGTACGAAGCTCATGGACAATCACATTCATCATTTCGGTTTTTGTTTGTTCAATCAGTCTATCGGTTGTCAGATCGTGCAATGTGAGCAATGACCCGAGATGTTCATCGCCTTTCATGATGGAGACATCATGCAAGCGCAGGTATTGATGATTGCCGTGAGTTTGTTTGACGAAAAGTTCTTGTTGGTGTATTGTTACGGTAAAGGTGCCACTCTGTTCTGTTCGAACAGATTCTTTTGATGATGAGATGTTCGGATGCCGACGTAAATCGTCTCTTTTCACTACCGGTGCAGTGTAGGCAAGTTCGCTCCGCAGCCTTGCAAAAGCATCATTCATAAACGAAAATGTTCCGTCAGGGTTGGTCAATGCAATCATATCCTGACTGTGCGAAAGAAAGAATTTATTTTTCCATTCTTCGAAGATAATTTTTTCCACATTCATGCGTTGATACCGCTCTAAAATTAAACGCATGGCTTCGATGGTGGTACCAATTTTTGAAAGTTCAGGAAGATGAATGGCTGAGATGGGTTTTGAAAAATCGAGCGAACTCAGTTGTTCCACTTCATGGACCAATTGCTCAACCGGTTTGCTGATTTGGTGCGACACGTACCATCCCAGCAACATAACAACAACCATGACGCCAGCCAAAAAGAGAAGACTGTAGGTAAACAATCTTTCTACCGGTTGTAAGAACAGTGATGCAGGAATGACAATAATGGACGAGTAGGGGATTGTAGAAAATTCCGAAGCAATAACAATGTATTGTTTGCCATACGCATCTGTTGTGCGCAACGATGTGATGTTTGGATACGCCTCCCATGCAATTTGATCGAAATCCGCCGTATTGTGAACGATGATTTTTTGTTGTGAACGCACGATACTTCCGTATCTTCCTTCAATGGGAAGTTTTGTGAAACTTTCCGACATTTCGTTGGCATTGGCAAAGGTAGTAATAAAAAAGTGTTTGCTCGCAAGGATAAACTCTTTTTTCACGGCTACGATGACCATTGTACGAAGGGAATCATAGACCATCTGCACCAATGTTGTTGAATCGTGTTTATGCATTTTCCACTCATCATCTGAAAGTAGGAACGTAAAGCCAAGATAGTCGGTATTCGTTACCGTCAGCGTATCGTTAAGAGGAGGGGACGTTATGACGATCTGGATAATAGACGGACTCAAGGCAATATTTTGCCGCATTGCGATATCCAATTCGTTCGGATGTGTCTGTGCTTCGTGTGCTAAATAGCGGGTAATGTTTACCCACGACTGAATTTTCTCTTCGCTGGTTTGAAGAGCATACTGCTGAATTTGCTGGACAATAGTTGTACGTTCGTTGATTACACTCTGTTCGTATTTTGGTCTGATAACATACCATACAACGACTAACGTAATACTGACGAAGAGTCCGACAGAAATGAAAATTCGTTTTTGCAGCGACAATGTTGCTACGGTGATCATATTCCCGCTCTGAAATTAGTAAAAAAAACGAACGCGTGCAAAGAGTTGTGTTGTGAGAAAGATCTATTTTGTTAGGAGAGGGAGTATGTGTATATTACACCAGAACTTTTGAGGATGAAATGAAAAATCCCCGCAATGGTTGCGAGGAAATGTCATGGTATTCGTATTTGTCGGGAAGACAGGATTCGAACCTGCGACTTCTTGCTCCCAAAGCAAGCGCTCTAGCCGGGCTGAGCTACTTCCCGTTGTTGCTTACTTTAATATAAAAAAATAAACGCTAACGTTACAAGATAAATTTTTCTTGCTGTATTCTGTTGAAAAATATTTCAATTTTTCTGTAGAATAGTCAGGAGGAATGATAGAAGAACTAATGGTCAACGTCCTCATCTACATCGCTGCAACGCTTGCGGCTAACTACACGGCAACCTGGTTCATTCATTTTCCGGTGTTTGGACAGGTGTCGATAGCGACATTTATCTTCGGCATTACCTTTACGCAACGCGACCGCGTTCACAACACGCTGGGACGGAAGAACGTGTATGTAATGATTGGTGTTGCGGCGGGGTTGAATCTTCTGGTTACACTTTTTGGTGCAGTGGAATGGAGAATCATCCTTGCATCCTTTATCGCCATTGTGTTGGCCGAAACGGCCGATACGGAAATTTACCAGTACTACATCAGCAATTCATGGGCGTTACGTGTATTGAAAAGCAACATGGTCAGCATTCCACTGGATAGTGTGCTGTTCAATACCATTGCATTTGCGGGCATCTTCAGTGCCTACGAAATTGCTTCGATTATTTTTGGGGAAATTGTGTTCAAGGGAATCGTCAGTGCGGTGGCAGCGTTAAGACCGATCGAGTACTTCAAAACGCAGTCTGTTCGATAGCGTCGTCAATCAATCCAATTGTTTCATACAAGCGGAGCGGTGTTATCTCTTTCTTGCTTCTGGCTCTTTATTTCAATATACTTTTTTGCCATGAAGAAACAACGCCCCAGAACCACCTCTTCGCGAAAACGTGATCATGTTCTTCTGACGGTGAACAAGAATGTCACGTTCCGTGATAAGACTAATGGATTTGAACGTTGGGAATTTATCCACAACGCGCTGCCGGAAATCAATCTCGCCGAAGTTGACGTGCGCACACAATTTCTTGGCAAACAACTCGCGTTTCCGCTGATGATTTCCTGTATGACGGGGGGATACAAAGAGGCGGAAAGAATAAACCGCGAGCTTGCGGAAGTGTGCGAAGAATTTCATCTTGCCATGGGGGTGGGAAGCCAGCGACAGGCGATGGAAGATACAACGTACCATTCGTCGTTTACCATTGCGCGGAAAGTAGCTCCATCTATTCCGCTGGTGGGAAACATCGGCGCGCCGGAAGTAGCACGATTAACCGATGTTTCACCGATACTTCGTTTGGCGGAGATGATTCAGGCAGACGCTTTTGCCGTGCATCTGAATCCGTTGCAGGAGTTTCTTCAGCCAGAAGGAAATACGAACTTCAAAGGAGTGTTGGCGGGGATAGAAACACTTGTCAAAAAACTTCCGATTCCGGTAATTGTGAAAGAGATCGGCGCGGGCATTTCTGCCGACGTTGCGCTTCGATTGGTCGGCGTTGGGGTGAAATACATTGATGTTGCCGGAGCCGGCGGAACAAGTTGGGCAGGGGTTGAAATTCTTCGCCGCAACGAAAACAAACAACAACGAGAGCAGTGGAATCCGTTTTGGGATTGGGGAATTCCGACGGCAAACGCCGTGCGTGAAGTAGCCGAGATGAAAAAACAATTTCCTTCCTTGACGGTAATCGCCTCCGGCGGTATTGTGCATGCAATGGAAGGGGCGAAAGCAATAGCGTTAGGTGCGGATTTGGTTGCCTCGGCGCGTCCAATGTTAAAAGCGCTGATGCACGGCGGTAAAAAAGAACTCCGTGCGATGATCGAACAATGGAAAGTTGAACTTCGCGGTATCATGTTTCTTCTCGGCGCCCGGACGATTGAAGAACTAAAAACGACGAAAAACATCAGCAAGGTTACGTAGTACAGCAGTGTAGTGCCAAGCTCTGTACGATGGAGATCCATCTGCTTATTGTCATCACAACCTGAATTGACGTAGTCAATCCGTAGGAATGAACTCATTCGAAAAAAAATATCACAACTATAGAAGTCTCATTGATCAAAAACTGAAGCAATCCATCCGCAAAAATGAACCGGTCTCGTTGTATGAGCCGATGAAATATGTTCTTTCCGCCAGTGGAAAAAGAATTCGTCCGTTGTTGATCTTGCTTTCTTGCGAAGCAGTTGGCGGTACAATGAATCAGGCGCTGAATGCTGCCGTAGCAATAGAAGTATTGCACAACTTTACCTTGGTTCACGACGATATCATGGATAACGCTGTCTCGCGCCGGGGAAGAGCAACGGTGCATGTTCGGTGGGATGCAAACACGGCAATTCTTGTTGGAGACGAACTTGTTGCGCTGGCGTATCGTGAATTGCTTCGCACAAAATCGCGTGCCATTGCACAGATCGTTGATGTCTTTACCGAGGGAGTGGTAGAAGTGTGCGAAGGGCAGTCATACGACAAAGAATTTGAAACGGTGAACGACGTATCGTTGAATGACTACCTGCTGATGATTTCAAAGAAAACCGGAAAACTGTTTTCCGTGTCGTCGGAAATCGGCGCGCTGATTGGCGGCGGTACAGAGCGGGAGATTAACGCGCTACGTGCGTACGGTAAAAGCATCGGACGGGCGTTTCAGATCCAAGATGACCTGCTCGACATTGTTGCCGATGAAAAAGAATTTGGGAAAAAAATCGGCGGAGATATTCTTGAAGGAAAGAAAACCTTCTTGCTCATTCAAGCGTACGAACGGGCAACCGGCAGCGATAAAAAATTGCTCCGGACAGTTGTAGCAAAAAAAGGAATTACCGCAAAACATATTCCGCTTGTGAAAGATATTTACGAGCGGCTTGGTGTCATTGCAACTGCTAAACAGTGGATTGAGAACGATTTTCGCCAGGCGAATATTCAACTGCAGAAATTGCGCGATACACAAGCACGCGGTATGCTGTATTGGTTTTCGGAACTGATTTTGAATAGACAATTTTAATTACCGACGGTAGGGCGGCAGTGCTGCCTCGCTCGAACGCATTGCGGGCTGGTGCTCTACTGAATATGTTCATGATCGAAAAAGAAGTTACGATTAAAAATAGAGCAGGACTTCACACCCGTCCGGCAGCAACCTTAGTGAAAACTGCTGCAAAGTTTAAATCAGAATTTTTTATCATTAAAGACGGATTCGAAATCAACGGTAAGAGTATCATCGGTGTGATGACGCTTGCCGCCGAACAAGGGTCGAAACTCCTTCTCCGATTTGATGGAGAGGATGAAGAATTGGCGGCGAGAGAAATTATCAGTCTGTTTGAAAAAGGTTTCGACGAAGTGTAACGACGGAGTGAGAGAAGGGATCTCTCAACGAATTTCAAATGCCAATGAACGCAACAAACTTTTATATGAGTAGTGAATCAACACAAGAAATCGTATTGAACGGCATTGCCGCTTCGCCGGGTATTGTACTTGGCAGAGCGTACATCTTCACCAAGCATATTCCACGCGTGGAAGAAAAACAGATTGCCGCCGGCGATGTTGAGAAAGAATTACTCCGTCTGCATCACGCCCAAGCCCGTTCGCAGAAAGAATTGGAAAAAATTCTGAAACTAACAGAAGAGAAAATCGGCAACCAGAAGGCAAAAATTTTTGAAGCACAGATCATGATCTTAAATGACACGGTGCTGTTTGATTCGATCAAGAAACGCATTCAAAAAGAATTAAAAAATGCCGAATGGATTGTGCATAAAGAGATTTCAAAGTATCAGCAGATGATGATGAAATCTCCCGATGATTATATGCGTGAACGTGCACACGATGTTGAAGATGTAAAAAACCGGTTGATACGCAACATTCAACAAGAACTCCTGATTTCCCGTTTTGAAAAAAAATCCGTCGTTATTGCCGAAATGCTGACGCCGGCCGACACCGTGCTCTTCAGCCGCAACGATGTGCTGGCATATGCCACGGATATGGGGGGAACAACATCGCACGCGGCATTACTTTCCCGCTCGCTCAAAATTCCTTCCGTTGTCGGTTTGAAGAATGTTACCAAACATGCTCAACAGGGAGATTGGGTGTTGGTGGATGGCTACGCCGGTACGGTGATTGTGAATCCGACACGAGAAACAATTTCCCGATACAACAAACGCAAGCGCGAGCATCGCCAGTTTGAAGCAACGTTGGAATCGATTCGTGACCTTGCCGCACAAACGACCGACGGTAAGGAGATTCGCCTGTCGTGCAATATCGAATTTTCTCAAGAGTTCAAATTTATCAGTCAACAGGGGGCACAGGGGATCGGGTTGTACCGTACAGAAGGGATTTTCTTGCGGTCGGAAGTGTACCCGAACGAGCAAGCGCAATTTAACGAGTACAAAATTATTGCGGAGAAAACCAAACCGTACAAAGTAGTTATGCGCACGCTCGATATCGGCGGCGACAAAGTGCTGGCAGAAAATTATTCAGAAGAAAATCCATTTTTAGGCTGGCGCGGCATCAGAATTTTATTGGATAAGCCGGAGATGTTCCTCACTCAACTGCGCGCAATGCTGCGGGCAAGCGCGTACGGCGAAGTGTGGATTATGCTGCCGATGATTTCCGGTATTAAAGAAGTCCGCCGCTCAAAAGAACTCATTGAACAAGCCAAACAAGAACTGCGCACGAAACAAATTCCGTTTGACGAGCAGGTAAAAATTGGAGTGATGATTGAAGTGCCCTCTGCGGCAGTTATTGCGGACGACATTGCTCAGGAAGTTGATTTTCTTAGCATCGGCACGAACGACTTAATTCAATACTTGCTTGCAGTTGATCGCGGCAATGAAACGGTCTCTTCACTCTATCAGGAATTTCATCCGGCAGTAGTAAAAACAATTCATCACATTATCAAAGCGGCACATCGGCATAACAAGCCGGTGAGTATGTGCGGCGAAATGGCGGGCAATCCGATTGCCACGTTGTTGCTGTTAGGGCTGGGACTGGATGAATTTAGTGTCGCGCCGATTGTTCTTCCTGAAATCAAAAAAATCATTCGGTCGGTATCATTGAAAGAAGCAGAAGAAATTGCTCATCGGGCAATGGAGATGAAAACCGAAGACGATATTCGAGATTTTCTCCGTGTGAATCTCCATACCATCGTGCCGGAATTGCTGTTGGAATAATATCATCAATCAATGAATTACTCATTGATGTTACGCAAGGGTATCGTCTGCCGTTGACGGGCGTTGAGGCCTTGGCGAATGAGAAAATTTTTCACCATCGCCGAGCATGAGCTCGGCGTTACATTTCCACTTTGTGTAATATCAGTCACTCATAAAAAACTATGGAAAACCTCATCAATCAGTACGACCCCAAAGGAATGAGAAATCTCATTCTCAACTTTCCTGCTCAAGCCGAAGAAGCAGTTGCTATTGGCAACGCGGCAAAAATAAAAATTAAGACCAAGAACATCGAGCACATTGTTGTGAGTGGACTTGGCGGTTCGGCAATCGGCGGCGATCTCATCCGCGCCTATTTTGCAGATAAATGTAAGGTGCCGGTGTTTGTTAATCGCCATTATTACTTTCCTGATTTTGTCGGGAAACAATCGCTGGTCATTATTTCCAGTTACTCAGGCAATACCGAAGAGACCACCGCCTCGTACAACGATGCCATCAAACGGAAAGCAAAAATCTTTTGCATTACTTCTGGTGGAGAAGTCGAGCGAATGGCGAAGAAGTACAAACACCCGTACGTCAAAATTCCCGGCGGACTTCCTCCCCGTGCGGCATTGGGATATTCGTTTTTTCCGATGTTGATAGTCTTGAGTAAACTTGGATTCATTAAAGAGCAAAAGAAAGAAATCAAAGAGACGCTGGCGTTGTTGAGAGAACTTTCCGCACGGTATGCCAATCATACCTCGCCGGACAATCGGGCGTTAAATCTTGCCAAGACATTGCATGGTAAACTTCCGCTGATTTATTCTGCCGCCGATAAATTCGATACCGTGAATACGCGTTGGCGTGGACAGATTACCGAGAATGCAAAGACGCTGGCATTCGGACATGTTTTTCCCGAACTCAATCACAATGAAATTGTCGGCTGGGAAGTGTTGAAAGATATTATGAAGAGCATTCACGTAGTGATTCTTCGCGACAAAGAAGATTACAAGCGCATTCAACTGCGTATGGATGTTACCAAAGGAATTATTGGCGGACTTGCCGACGGAATAACGGAAGTGTATTCAGAAGGGAAATCTCTGCTGGCGCGAATGTTTTCGCTTCTGTATGTAGCTGATTGGTTGAGTTTCTATCTTGCAATGCTGAACGGTGTCGATCCAACTCCGGTGAAGAAAATTGATTTTCTGAAAGAGGAGTTGGGGAAGGTAAAGTAAATAGTTAACCGCAGAGGTGCAGAGAAAAAATATGCGTTAGTG
>JBFMDF010000044.1:0-10870 GCA_040753935.1 Bacteroidota bacterium
TATAGTCGTTACTCTTATCCCTTTACTACTACAATGATTTACAATTTCAGATGCAAAAATATAATCGTCACGAGTCGGTTCTAAGAAAGGAAAACGTAGAAGGGATTCTTTAAGTTTGTTGTACTGTGAAATTCGGGGTACGCCTTGCAACAATTCCAACATCACAATTCCCAGAAGCCAAATTTTCTTATCCGTTTCTTCCAAGAATGCTTGCAACAATTTTACCTCATGGTGATCTGCAATGATCTGTCTTCTCAACGCCAAAGACCAAACAGAGGTATCGACGATAATATTCATTGCCGACTTCGTAATGCTTTATAATCGTAATCTTTCCGAAACTCGACTTTCCCAAACAGATCAAGTATTGCACTGCGTTCTTTGATCAGCAAGTAATCTTCAAGTGCTTTTTGAATTGCTCGATCTTTATTTTTCGCCTTGGAAGTATGTAGGATTCGTTTTACCAGATTTGAATCTATTGTGACTTTAGTTGTCATTGCTTCCTCCTCTTCATTTTACGCCGCTAATGCTTTCGTAACTTTTTCGGCAGCATCCTTCAAATTTTCCGCTACAAGAAAACGCATACCGGAATTTCTCAAAATATCCGCCGCAATATCGGCATTCGTTCCGGCAAGACGGATGACTACAGGAACGTTGACGTGCACTTTTTTTGCCGCTTCCACCACACCGTTGGCAACACGATCGCAGCGGACAATGCCGCCGAAGATGTTGATGAGAATTGCTTTTACATGCGGGTCGGCAAGGATAATCTTAAATCCGTTTTCGACTGTTTGCGCACTTGCGCCTCCACCAACATCCAAAAAGTTCGCGGGTTCTCCGCCGGCAAGTTTAATAATATCCATTGTTGCCATTGCTAACCCTGCGCCGTTCACCATACACCCCACGTTGCCATCGAGTTTGATGTAATTGAGATTCGATTTCGACGCTTCAATTTCGAGTGGTTCTTCTTCATCAAGGTCACGCAGTTCGGCATACTCCGGATGTCGGAACAAGGCATTGTCATCGAAATTCACTTTCGCGTCCAACGCAACAACGTTCCCTTCTTTCGTGATAACCAACGGATTAATTTCAAAGAGCGATGCATCGGTTGCTTCGTATGCGCGGTAGAGCGCCATTAAAAATTTCACTGCATTCTTGAATGCTTCTCCGCTTAATCCGAGCGCGAATGCAAGTTTACGTGCCTGAAATTGTTGAAAGCCGACGGACGGATCAACATGTTCTTTGACAATTTTTTCCGGATGTTCTTCGGCAACTTTTTCTATTTCCATTCCTCCTTCCGTTGATACCATCACAACGTTGCGCGACTTGACGCGGTCCAGTGTGATGCCAACATACATTTCTTTATCAATGTTGGCTCCTTCTTCAATGAGCAGGCGTTTTACCACTTTCCCTTCCGGTCCGGTTTGATGGGTTACGAGTGTCATTCCTAAAATTTGAGAGGCGTACTGACGCACTTCATCAATGCTTTTTGCTACTTTTACTCCACCCCCTTTGCCGCGTCCGCCGGCGTGTATTTGCGCTTTCACAACCCACACACTTCCGCCAAGTTCTTTTGCCGCGTTCACCGCTTCCTCAACACTGAATGCAACTTTCCCGCGTGGAACAGCAACACCGTATTTCCGAAGAATGTCTTTGCCTTGATACTCATGTATTTTCATTGGAACTCCTTATGAAAAAATTATCCCTGGCAAGGTATGAAAACTTGCCAGACGTTAATAAATAATTATTTAGAAACATCTGAAAAATCCATGAGTCTGTCATGGTGAGCCCGCCTGAACAGCAAAGTCGGGCAGGCCCGCCTGACGGAAACAGTCGGGCAGGCGAAGTCGAACCACGATGATTACCTACAGTATCACACCGAGCGTAGTCGAGGTGTGACAACACCTGATTACAAACAATTTTTCAGATGTTTCTTTAAATTGATGTTACGCTCTGCGAGCAGTTCAACGCATAGGCAAGTGTATCGCACGCCAAAGGCAGGCGTTGAGATTTCCACTTTTCTACGAATCCGAAGGATTTTTCGAATTGACTTCGTCAATGCGTAACATCTGTTATTTAATTTTCTGTGAAATTGATTTTGCCTGCAAGAAGAGCAACAAATAATCTCTTCCACCGGCTTTTGAATCTGTTCCGCTCATGTTAAATCCGCCGAACGGATGAACACCAACCAACGCACCGGTGATTTTTCGGTTAATATAAAAATTGCCGACATGGAATTCATTCTTCGCTCGCTCTTGTTTCTTTTTGTTCTTTGTCCATACGCCGCCGGTCAAGCCGTACTCCGTATTATTGGCTATCTCCAATGCATGATCGAAATTGCGCGCTTTAATAACGGCAAGCACCGGTCCGAAGATTTCTTCCTGAGCAATCGTTGCCATCGGATCAACATCGGCAATGACAGTCGGCTCGACAAAGTATCCATCGGTACCGATACGTTTTCCACCGGCTACCAGTTTTCCTCCTTCGTTCACTCCTTTTTCAATGTAGGAAAGTATTTTTTCCATCGAACCTTTATTGATCACCGGCCCCATGTAATTGGATGGATCTTCCGGCACTCCAACGTTCAACGCTTTTGCTTTCGCGACAACTTTTTCGACAAATGTATCATAGACCGATTCAACAACAATGGCGCGAGATGCCGCTGAACATTTCTGTCCTTGAAAACCGAATGCTGAAACGATTGTTGCTTGTGCGGCGGCGTCGAGATCGGTTTCGTTATCGATAATAATCGAATCTTTTCCACCCATTTCCGCCACTACTCGTTTCAGCCATTTTTGTCCCGGTTGAACTTTTGCCGCGAGTTCGTTGATGTGAATGCCCACTTCTTTCGAACCGGTAAACGAAATAAAGCGCGTTTTGGGATGAGCAACAAGTACATCGCCCACTGAAGCGCCTGAACCAGTAACAAAATTGATAACGCCGGCGGGCAAACCGATTTCGCGCATCAACTCAAAAAACTTCCAGCCGATGGCGGGTGAATCGCTGGACGGTTTCAATACAACGGTGTTGCCGGTAACAACCGCCGCAGAAGTCATACCGACGAGAATAGCAAGTGCAAAATTCCACGGCGGAACAATGACGCCGACTCCCAACGGAATGTACCGAAGTTCATTTTTTTCTTCTTTAATTTTTGTCAACGGCTGTGGAGCAGCGTACCGAAGCATTTCGCGTCCGTAAAATTCTAAAAAGTCGATCGCTTCTGCTGTATCGGCATCTGCTTCGGGCCACGTTTTGCCGACTTCATAGGTCAGCCATGCATTGAATTCAAATTTTCTTTTTCTCATCAGCGCGGCGGCTTTAAAGAGGTACTCAGCGCGTTTCTTCGCCGGAACGTTTTTCCACGTTTCAAACACAGTGGCGGCAGTTTCAATGGCTTTGTTTGCCAACTCCGGATTGGCTTTCGAAAAAATACCGACTACTTCACTCGGTCTGGCAGGATTATAAGAATACAGTTTATCCTGCGTGGTAATTTCTTCTCCGCCGATGACGAGAGGATACTCCTTACCCAATTCTGCACGGACTTTTGCAAGAGCTTTTTCCATCCCTTTTTTATTGGATGGTTTTGAAAAATCGGTTAGCGGTTCATTCTTAAATTTGGTTGGCATACTCATCTCCAAAAATAGTTGACGTTCTGATTTTCATCGTTCCACAATTGGAAAATCGTTATTCACATTCATTATGAGATAAGATAAGATTTTTTCAGCGGGGAAAAAAATGGAAATTTAGGCTTGAACCCTGACAGGTTTTTTACCCTGTCAGGGTGTACGCGGCAATCCTACGGACAGTGTTGTCTGCTGTTATTCTCTTTTCCACTCCGGTAATTGTCCCGGCAGCGGTGGAGCGCCAATACTGTCGAGTTGTTTATACAGCGACGGTATTTCTTCTTGTACGATTTTTTTCAGTGCGGTGTACTGGCTTTCAAATTCATCAACAGCAATCTCGTACGCTTTCTTCTGTGTTTCTGTCACGTCGGCGGTTGACGAGAAGAAACTTTCTGTCAATGCATTCATCCGTGTTGCGATGGAAGGAGGAGCAACATCATTTCTCCGCACAACAATGTCATCGCCGTTGAACTTGCGCTTCATCGCAATCAGACGGAGTTCTAAGTCGCGAATGTTCCGGTACACTGTGCCGGACGGATGCCGTGCCTGCATCACCGACGCTTTTGCCGCTTTTACTTTCGATTGCACATCGCTCACAAGATTATTGCATGCCGCAAACACGCGCTGCAATCTCGCTGCCTTTTGTTGAAACGCAACGAGTGCGCGCCGGTCTTGCGTGGGTAAAGACGGAGTGCCGAGGGGTTTACAGATAAATTCAACGGGACCGGCAAGCACAGTTTCTACTCCGTCAATTCGTTTCGACATCGTCACGAAATATTTCCCCGGCATCACAAGCCACTGTGCATTCTTCCCATCTGTCGCGGAGGTTGCGGAAACCGGATCGAGTGAAGAATATTTTAAATCCCATGTGATTCGGTTTATGCCCGCGGTGTTTTCACCTGTTAATTTTCGAACAACATTTCCTGCTTCATCTGCAATAGTGAAAATAAGTGCCGGCAAATCTTCATCTGCTTCAGCGCGTGATTCTTCAACAGTTGGAATTTTTATTTCAGATTTCTTTTTCTCTGCTTCTTTTTCAGCATCCTTGCGTACCTGTTTCCTTGTCTTGTATGCTTCTTTCAAATAGTAGGTAAATGTCGCTCCGAATGGAGGATTCTTTGCCATAAAGAAATTGTCGCCTTGCCATCCCTGCTCATCACCGGTCAGCGGATCGCGTTCAACATACATCAATGCATCTTTTACAGGAAACAGGTGCGCTTCTTTTTCCAATAACTCCGGCTTTACTAGTCGAAGCGGTGTGTAATCATCGAGAATGTAAAATCCTCTGCCAAATGTGGCGAGCACAATATCATGTTCCCGTCTCTGAATCGCAATATCTTTCACGGCAATGGTCGGCAAACCGGCGTTCAACTGGGTCCAGATTTTCCCACCGTTGTTAGAGAAAAAGAAGCCAAATTCTGTTCCGACAAAAATCAGATTCGGATCAACATCATCTTCCGCAAATGATTTTACCGAACCGTTAGAGGGAAGATTATTGGAAATCAATTTCCATGTTTTTCCCTTGTCTTCACTCTTCAACAAATACGGTTTGAAATCTCCCTGCTGATGATTATCAAAGGCGGCATACACAACGTTTTCGTTATGCTGAGATGCACACACGACCGAGACGTACGCCAGTTCTGGAATACCGGCAATCTTATCAACTTTTCTCCACGCAGTGCCGCCATCTTCTGTGATCTGAATTAAACCGTCGTCCGTACCGACGTAGATAAGGTTTTCTTTTTTCGGCGATTCGGAAATCTGCGACAGATTTCCCCACACTGCGGTGTTACCGTGTCGATTGATGGCATCTATACTCCACAATTTGCCCATCATTGGAATTTTATTTCGATCCATCTGACGTGATAAGTCGCCGCTGACGGCCTTCCATGATACCCCACGATCATCGCTGCGGAATAATTTGTTCGCGCCAAAATACAATCTGGTCGGTGAATGAGGAGAAATAATCAGCGGTGCATCCCAATTCCACCGCAAGCCGGGTTCACCCTTTTCCTCAATCGGCTGAATCCACAACACTTCTCCTGTTTTGCGATCGTATCGCGCTATTCCGCCGTACTGATACTGTGAGTACACAATATTCGGATCGTTGGGATCAACCTGAGATTTAAATCCGTCACCGCCAACGGTAACAAACCAATCACTGTTAACAATGCCGTACTTGTTTATTGTGCGTGACGGTCCGCCGATTGTTGCATTATCTTGCGTGCCGCCATACACGTTGTAAAACGGCTCGGCATTGTCGACTGTAACACGATAAAATTGTATCGTCGGCATATTGTTGATGAATCGCCATGTCTTGTTTCTATCCAGCGATTCATAGAGTCCGCCGTCGTTGCCAAGCAACATGTAGTTCGGATCTTTCGGGTCAACCCAAAATGCGTGGCAATCAACATGAACACTTTTCTCCGCCATGCGTGTTAATGTTTTACCGGCATCATCGGAGTAATACATAAACGTGCCGGTGACATAAATGCGGTCAACATCAATCGGATCGCAATAAATCTTTCCGTAATACATCGGCGTATCGTTGTGAGAATTTTTCTTCTCCCATGTTGCGCCACGGTCGGAGGAGCGATAAATTCCACTGCCGTCTCCTTGCGCTTCTACATAAGCGAAAATCACATCAGGGTTCACAGGAGAAATTGCCAGACCAATTCTTCCGAGATCGCCTGAAGGAAGCCCGCTGGTTAATTTTTTCCACGTTGCTCCGCCATCGGTTGATTTTTGAATTGACCCTTCTGGTCCGCCGTTAATCATTGACCAGAAATGTCTGCGGCGTTGGTATGTTGTGGCATACAGAATATCGGGATGACGAGGATCGAGAACAATGTCGGAAACACCCGTATGTTCGCTTGGCTTCAAAAGATTTTTCCATGTCGCCCCTCCATCGGTAGATTTGTACAAACCGCGGTCTCCTCCTTCTTTCCACAATGGACCTTGCGCGGCAACGTACATTGTTTTTGCGTTGCGCGGATCGAAGACAATCGCCGAAATATGTTCAGATTTTTCCAATCCCATTTTCTTCCATGATTTTCCACCGTCTTCGGACTTGTACAAACCATCGCCATAGCCGACACTGCGCTGACTGTTCAATTCGCCTGTTCCCACCCACACTTCGTGAGGGTTTTCCGGATTCAATTTCACACAGCCGATGGAGTATGAACCTTCATTTTCGAATACGCAGGTCCAGGTCGTTCCGCCGTTGGTTGTTTTCCACACGCCGCCGGAGGCAACACCAACGTAATACTGACTGCGATTGTCGGGATGCACGGCAAAATCAATTATTCTGCCGCCAACCACTGCCGGACCGATAGAGCGAAATTTTAATCCGCTAAAAGTGGAGGACTTGAGTGTATCGGATTTTTGAGCGAGAGAAAAAGAGAAGAGAACGAGAAGAAATGGGATGAGTTTTTTCATGATAACTCCATAAAGACTAACTGCAGGAATGCAAAGGCGCTAGTATTAAAGTTGCTTGGCTATGAAAATAATGAATGAAAAACTAAGAGTCGAGTAAGAAAATCCTGTTGTTTGAGAATTGTAAATGAAACGTTTAATACGGAAACCTCTCGTCTAGTTCTGCATTGGCAAGTTCCACAACGAAATCCGTCAACCGTTTGACAACAAGTTCAACATATTTCTCACCTTTTTCTTTCGATGCCTTTCGTGGATCGCCGTGCGTGGAATCCTTTGTTACCAGATGCCACGGACGTGCAATTGACACCCATCCTTTGTTGATTGCTTCAAAACGTGAGAGATGAGTACTGCCGTCGCTCGCATCTTCAAGATGAACAAGATCACCAAAGAGCGCTATATCTATAACCGACCAATTCTTTCCCGCGCCTCTTCAAATTCTCTCATCATTCGTTGTACTACCTCGGCGGCAGGAATAATATCTTTCACCAAACCGGAACTCTGTCCCATTTCCATTTCCCCTTCTTCCCAATTTCCTTCAAAAATCCCTTTTCGTTCTCTTCCTTTGGCGTGAAGTTCCAGCATCCGCTCACGTGTCATCCCTTTTTCGGATTCTTCTTTCTGCACTTGTATCATAAACGGATTTTTCAACGCCCGCAGCGGAAGGATGTTGTGATACGTCAGCACCGTATCTCCGTCTTTTGCTTCAACTATTTTCTGTTTGTAGAATTCATGAGCAGAAGACTCAACTGTTGCGGCAAAACGAGTTCCAACCTGAACACCTTCCGCACCAAGCGCAAATGCCGCCAGCATTCCGCGACCATCGGCAATTCCGCCTGCAGCAATGACGGGAATATGTACTGCATCAACAACTTGGGGAATAAGAGCAAGAGTAGTGATTTCATCAATGCCATTATGCCCACCGGCTTCGTACCCCTCCGCAACAACGGCGTCACAGCCGACCTCCTGTGCTTTCAATGCCTGTTTAACATTTGCGACTACATGAACAACGATACACTGGTGCTGCTTGAACTTTTCGATGTACCGTCCGGGATGACCGGCTGAGGTAAAGACAATCTTCACACCTTCCTCCATCGTTACAGCAATCAACTGTTCGACATCACCGCGCAGGAGCGGAATGTTGACACCAAATGAATTCGTTGTTGCTTTTTTTGCTTTCTGTATATGTTCGCGAAGAAGATCGGGTTTCATTGAACCGGAGCCGATAAGTCCGAGCGCACCGGCATTGGCGGCGGCAGAGGCAAGTCTCCATCCGGAAACCCACACCATGCCTGCCTGGATAATGGGGAACTGAATTTTAAAGAGAGAGGTAACGCGTGTTGTCATTGAAATGGTTAGTTGTTGCGAATTGTGTCTTCGATATGTTCACTATAGTCCGACGGTCTTGTTTCAAAAGTGATGACATAAAAACTGACCCCAGCCGTTTTCGGTGTAAATTTCAGTGTATGCGACTCAGAGCTATTTCGTTTCAGAATGGAAAATACTTTCGGTTCTTCCACAGTAATAAATGTGTGCCCTTGTTTATCCTTCTGCACATCGTTACCGATATTCACAATGCGGAGTGGTTCATCGTCACTTTCAATTGTTACTGTTGTTTTTACTGCACTGCTAATGAGAAGACTCATTTCATCTCCTTCGCTTTTACAAATAAGGTATGCATCGTCCATTCCACCGGTCGTTCCTTCAAAAACGAACGCATTACGTTCCGCACGCCAAATACCATGGGCATAAAATTTCCCCTGAAAATAAAATTTCGGATCAACATACTCCGATGCCAGTTCGGGATTGTACCCTTCCGGATTGCCGAGTGCACCATGGTGGTAGCCGGTGTAAATTTCACGCACAACTTCTCCCGTCATTAAATATTGAGTATCAACGGCTGGATTCAGCAGTATCGGCAGTTCACCTCTGTAACCAGATTGACGAAGGAGGAATTGCACCGAGCGTTCAATTCGTTCAGGAGTAAATGCGTGTGAAATTGTATCGTACACATCACCTTTATTGTCAATCAAACACATTGATGGGATTGAAGAAATTCTATATGCTTCGGTGATGGAGCGCTGGTTATCGGTAACAATGGGAAATAACACAAGGTCTTTTTTTATCCACTGTTGAATATTTCGTGGATCTTTGCCGAAATCAAATTCCGGTGAATGAATGCCGATGCACGTCAAGCCGTATTCGTAATAGAGAGCGTGAAGTCCGTTCATCAGAGGCACCAGTTGCAATGAAAGCGGCGAGTAACAATCGCAGAAAAAAATGAGAACCGGTCTTCCTTGTAATTCACGGATCTGCAGCGGCTGCGAGTTAAACCAATAGTCGCCGTAAATTTCGGGTGCATGGAAATGCTGATAGGTAAGATGAAGTGATTTCATTCGTTCTCATTTTCCTTCAATAACTACCACAAATTCTCCTTTTCGTTCTTCTCGTTCAAATTTTGAAGCGAGTGCCGGAGCTGTGCCATGGAAAATTTCTTCGTCGGGCATTGTTAAATCAAACGCAACGCAGATACGGCGAGTTGTGCCAAAGACAGCGGCAATATCTTTCAACAAGGCAACAAGACGGTAAGGAGTATCCATGAGTACAATCGTGCGCTCTTCTTTTTTTAATTGCTGTAATTCCACAATGCGCCGCTGGCGTTTGGGAGAAAGCCAGCCGTAGTACACAAATTGGTCAATAGAAAATCCCGATACCGTAAGCGCCGGTAATAACGATGAAGCTCCGGGAATAGGTACAATCTTGATTCCCAACTCCACCGCCTTGCGTACAAGCATTTGCCCGGGATCGGAAAAGACCGGAGTTCCTGAATCGGAAATGAGTGCAATATTTTTCCCGTTCTTCAGGTGATCAAGAATGATGAAAGTTGCCGCCGCTTCGTTGTGTTCATTCAGACTTTCCACCGGTTTTTCGATGCCAAAGTGGCGAAGTAATTTCCCTCCCTCTTTTCGTTCTTCATACACAACAATATCTACATTTTTCAACACATCAATCGCACGGAACGTGATATCCGCATAGTTGCCAATGGGTGTTGCAACAAGAAACAGCGTGCCAGCCATACTACGCAACGCCCTCCTGTGTTATCTCTTTTTTTCTATTGGCTTCCCACTCTTTCACTGAAACAATAATAATAGCCGCCGCCGGTATCGAAATCAACAAACCAATGAAACCGAGAAAGTAGCCGAACAGAAACAATGAAAGGATAAGCACCACCGGATGCAAACCAATCTTCTCGCCAATGAAATACGGCGTGAGTACATACACTTCAATAATATGTAACGCACCTAAAAACAATACTGTGGTAATAACCGGCAGTGGCAGCGTGCCCATGCTTAACGATGCCACAAATGCTGAAACAGAAAGAATGGTGATGAATCCAAAGTAGGGAACAAAAAAAAGCAGTCCTGATAAAATGCCCAACACAATCGGATACTGAATGCCGATAATGGAAAGTCCGGTTGAAACAGCGCAGGCATCAAAAATTGCAATGATGGTTGTACCGCGAATATAGCGTCCGAGAATTTCATCGACACGATGGTAGAATTGAATTGAATGCTCACGTTGTTTTTTCGGAATCATCATTTTGATACGACGGCGGACAAGTGGAAAATCTTTCAACAAGAAAAACGTAAGAAACGGAATGATGACAATGTTCACAATACCCGACACAACAACCTGCAATCCGCTGACGATGCCGAACGTTCCTTTGAGTAATCCTTTTAAGATGTCTTCCACGCGGGGTGCAATAGTGGTCGTCAGCATTTGGCGTAATTGTTCGGACGATATGCCGTACCTTTTCA
>JBFMDF010000045.1:0-10869 GCA_040753935.1 Bacteroidota bacterium
AAATATTTTTCAAGAAGCGTGTCATCTTCGTCGGAGACAGCTTCAAGCATTTTCGTCCGATAGTCCGCTGCTTGTGCCTGAAGATCATGTGGAATTTCAATTTCATCCCAAGTCATTCCGTTGGTATGATCGTGGAAAATGTATGCCTTCATTTTCACCAGATCGATGATACCTTTAAACATATCACCCTGTCCAACCGGAAGTTGAATGGGAACAGCATTGGCGCCAAGACGCTCTTTCATCATCTGAACGGCACCAAGAAAATCTGCGCCGATGCGGTCCATTTTATTTACAAAGGCAATACGCGGCACACCGTACTTGTCCGCTTGACGCCACACTGTTTCCGATTGCGGCTCAACACCGCCAACCGAACAGAACAATGCGACAGCACCGTCAAGTACACGCAACGATCGTTCTACTTCAATGGTGAAATCAACGTGACCCGGTGTATCGATAATATTGACGCGATGGTCTTTCCAAAAACATGTTGTTGCTGCAGAAGTAATCGTAATACCGCGTTCTTTCTCCTGTTCCATCCAGTCCATTGTTGCGCCGCCATCATGCACCTCACCCATGCGGTGCAACACACCCGTGTAAAACAAAATGCGCTCAGTCGTAGTGGTTTTACCCGCATCGATGTGCGCCATGATACCGATATTACGTGTACGTTCTAATGAATACTTACGAGGCATACTGAATCCCACACTCCTGGAAAAAGGATTACCCAATCTCCAAGAGAAAACCTAATGAATAAATTGATCTAAAAAACTATTACCACTTAAAGTGAGCAAAAGCTTTATTTGCTTCTGCCATGCGGTGTGTATCTTCCTTCTTCTTCACCGCATTTCCTTCGCCGTTAGCCGCCGCCAATAATTCGGCAGCCAATTTTTGCGACATGGATTTATCCGAACGTTCTTTTGCGTAGCTAATAAGCCAACGAATTGCGAGAGCGGTTCGCCGTTCGGGACGAACTTCTGTAGGAACCTGATAGGTTGCTCCGCCAACTCTCCGTGCACGAATTTCAATCACCGGAGATACGTTATTGACTGCTTTTTTGAAAATTTCAAGAGGATTTTGATTTTTTACCCGTTCACCGACAAGATCGAGCGCATCATACAAAATAGTCTGGGCAAGATGCTTTTTCCCGTTCTTCATGATATTGTTAATAAACCTGTTCACCAGCACATCGCTATACTTCGGATCGGGAGTTGCAATACGTTTAGATGCTTGTTTTTTTCTCATGGTTGACTGTCAAATCCTCATTGTTTCGGTCGTTTTGCTCCGTATTTCGATCGCCCTTGCTTCCGATCTTGAACGCCCTGCGTGTCGAGAGTTCCGCGAATAATGTGGTACCGAACGCCCGGCAAATCTTTCACACGTCCGCCGCGAATTAAGACTATTGAGTGTTCCTGAAGATTGTGTCCTTCCCCCGGAATATATGCCGTAACTTCAATTTGGTTCGTTAACCGCACACGGGCAACTTTGCGAAGTGCCGAATTCGGTTTTTTCGGGGTTGTTGTATAAACACGAGTGCATACGCCGCGTTTTTGTGGATTCCCTTCCAGTGCTGGCGATTTGCTTTTTACCGCTAAGTCTTCACGGCCGAGTCTGACTAATTGATTAATCGTAGGCAACGACGTTCTCCGTTAATTCTAACAATTGAAATTTTAGCTTGATAATATAGCGAAAAAAAATTTCCTTGTCAACAATCAGTTATCCATTTCTTTCATCTTCATTACAATTTTTCGATCGTTGACTTCGCCTTCTTTTTTGCTTTCTTCACAAGCACCACTTCTTCTTCCGTGGGCTCAGTTACCGACGGTTCTTCAGCCATTGGTTTTTCAATCACCCGCGGCGGTTTCTTGGAAGTTACAATGACATCTCTGAACTTCTTCAGACCGGTTCCGGCGGGAATAAGGTGACCCATGATGACGTTTTCTTTCAACCCAAGCAGATGATCAACTTTTGCCTCAATAGCCGCATCAGTCAACACTTTGGTTGTTTCCTGGAATGATGCAGCAGAAATAAAGCTGTCGGTAGAAAGCGATGCAGTGGTGATTCCAAGAAGAACAGGTTCAGAAAGGGCCGGTTCTGCATCTCTGAATTCTATTTGCTTCTTTTCTTTCTTCTTCAATTCTGCGTTGAGTTCTTTTACCCGCTTCTTCTCTACCACGGTGTTGTTCTTTAATTTGGAATCGCCTTTGTGTTCGATAAAGACCATGCCTTCTAACGCCTTGTTGGCTTCTTCAAATTTCACTTTATCAACATAATCACCTTCAAGGAAGTGTGTGTCGCCGGGGTCAGTCACACGAACTTTTTGCATCATTTGCCGGACGATGATTTCGATGTGTTTATCGTTGATCTTCACACCCTGCATGCGGTACACTTCTTGAATTTCGTTCACAAGATATTCCTGCACGGCACTGGTACCTTTGATACGCAAAATATCATGCGGATCAATTGCTCCGTCAGACAACCGTTCACCGCTACGAATGATGTCGTTTTCCTGAACGAGAACATGCTTACCCAGTGGAATCATGTACACTTTCTTGTCGCGTCCATCGTGACTGGTTACAATGACTTCGCGAGAGCCACGTTTTTGAGCGCCAAACGACACTACTCCATCAATTTCAGAAACAACGGCTGGTTCAGCGGGTGAACGTGCTTCAAACAATTCCGTCACACGCGGCAAACCGCCGGTAATATCTCGCGTCTTGCCGATGTCACGTGGAATTTTAACCAGCACCGTTCCTGCCGTAATTGTTTCTCCATCATCTACAAGAATATGAGCACGCGTTGGAATGATGTAGTTTGCAATTTTCTTTCCGGATTTGTCGACAATCATAATCGACGGACTGAGATTTCGATCGCGCGATTCGATGACAACTTTCTGAATGTGTCCCGTTTGTTCATCGGGTTCATCGCGGTACGTTACATTTTCTTTTAGGTCTTGGTATTTTACTTCACCCGCATGTTCTGAGATAATTGTCGCATTATACGGATCCCACTCATACAGCAGTTGACCTTTGCGTACCGGTGCGCCATCAGGAAGTTGTAACAACGCTCCATACGGCACATCGTACTTTGTCAGTACGGCGTTATCGTTGTTTAAAATATGGATGACACCGCTCCGACCAAGCGACAAATTCCTTTCGCCTTCTTCTGTATTGAGCTTAATTGACTTAATCCCTTCGTACTTTACATAGCCATCGAACTTCGATGCAATGTGTGATTGCGAAGCAATTAAACTTGCTGTACCGCCAGTGTGGAATGTGCGAAGCGTTAATTGCGTACCTGGTTCACCAATTGACTGTGCGGCGATAATACCGACTGCTTCACCCACTTCCACCAGTTTTCCTGTGGTGAGATTTCGCCCGTAACATTTTGCGCACACACCGCGTTTTGATTCGCACGTCAGCACCGAGCGAATTTCAACCTGTTCGATTGACGTTTCCGAGATCGCCTGCGCTATATCTTCATCAATAATTTCACCGGCTTTAACGAGAATGTTTCCATTCATTGGATCTTTGACGGTATGCACAGCAACACGTCCAAGGATACGTTCTGCCAGCGGCTCTTTCACATCTTCGCCTTCTTTCAGTGCGCCGGTAACAACGCCGCGGAAAGTACCGCAATCTTCTTCGGAAATAATTGCATCCTGAGCAACGTCAACAAGTCGACGGGTTAAATAGCCGGCGTCGGCCGTCTTCAACGCTGTATCAGCGAGACCTTTTCGCGCGCCGTGCGTTGAAATGAAGTATTCGAGAATCGAAAGTCCTTCACGGAAGTTGGCGATGATCGGATTTTCGATCAATTCACCCGTTGCTCCGGAGAGCGATTTTTGCGGTTTCGCCATCAATCCGCGCATCCCGGCTAATTGGCGAACCTGCTCTTTGGAACCTCGTGCGCCAGAATCAATCATCATATAAATAGAGTTGAAACCTTCTTTCGAATTCTGCAATGAATCGAAAAGACGTTCCGCAACACGGCTTGTTGTACGCGTCCACACGTCAATAACTTTGTTGTATCGTTCGCCGTTGGTAATAAATCCATTCTGATACTGACGCTCAATTGAATCAACTTCTTTCTGTGCTTTTGCAATCAGTTCTTCTTTTTCCTTCGGCACGGCAACATCGGAAACATTCACCGAAAGGCCGCCTTTCATTGCATACGTAAAGCCGAGAGTTTTCATCTCGTCAAGGAATTTTGCCGTACGCTGATTGCCGCATTTGCGGAACGACTGAGCAATGATTTGCACCAAGCGCTTCTTGTTCAACAACTCGTTGATGTAGCCCAACTCTGTCGGCACAATCTGATTAAAGATGACGCGGCCGGTTGTTGTTTCAATCAGTTTTCCATCAATACGCACTTTGATGCGCGCATGAAGATCAAGTTTTCCTTCGTTTCGCGCCACAATCACCTCTTTCGGCGAAGAGAATATCATTCCTTCACCCTTCGCATTCGCTTTCGACTTAGTCAAGTAGTAACAACCGAGCACTTGATCCTGTGTCGGCGTAATAATTGGTGCACCGCTTGCCGGTGAAAGAATATTGTGCGACGACAACATCAGGATTCGCGCTTCCAACTGCGCATCAAACGAAAGAGGAACGTGCACTGCCATTTGGTCGCCGTCAAAGTCTGCGTTGAATGCCGTGCACACCATCGGGTGAATCCGGATTGCTTTTCCTTCAACAAGCACAGGCTGGAATGCCTGAATGCCGAGTCTGTGCAATGTGGGAGCTCGGTTCAACAACACCGGATGTCCATCAATGATACCTTCCAGAATTTCCCAAATCTCGGGACCCTTCTTTTCCACCATCTTTTTTGCGCTCTTCACGGTTTTCGAAAGCCCACGCTCAATCAGTTTACGGATGATGAACGGTTTAAACAATTCAACCGCCATATCTTTTGGAAGACCGCATTGATGTAACTGTAATTCGGGACCAACAACAATCACCGAACGCCCTGAGTAATCAACACGTTTACCGAGTAGGTTCTGCCGGAAACGCCCCTGCTTACCTTTCAACATATCAGAAAGAGATTTCAGTGCGCGGTTGTTGTCGCTGCGAACAGCATTGGTACGGCGTGAGTTGTCGAACAATGAATCGACTGCTTCCTGAAGCATCCGCTTTTCATTTCGCAGAATGACCTCTGGCGCCTTGATATCAATCAGCCGCTTCAAGCGATTATTACGAATGATGACTCGGCGATAGAGATCATTCAAATCCGACGTCGCAAAGCGTCCACCTTCCAACGGTACAAGCGGACGCAGTTCCGGCGGAATCACAGGAATAACATCGAGCACCATCCACTCCGGTTTGTTTGGCGGTGCGCCTTCGCGTTCGCGGAATGCCTCAATGACACGAAGCCGTTTTAAAATTTCCTGCTTGCGCTGTGCTGAAGTTTCAACGCGAAGTTGGGCGCGCAGTTCTGCAGAAAGAGATTCAACCTCAACTTTCTTCAACAAATCTTTAATTGCTTCGCCGCCAATCTTTGCGACAAATTTTTTCGGATCGTCATCTTCAAGATCTTGGTTTTTCTCAGGCAGAGACGAAAGAATTTCAAAATACTGATCTTCGGTAATCAAATCTTTCTGCTGCAAGCCGGTGGTGCCGGGATTGATTACAACGTACGATTCGTAGTACACAATCTTTTCAAGATCTTTATTGCTGATACCGAGCACATAACTGATCTTGCTGGGCAACGAACGGAAATACCAGATATGCACAATCGGTACGGCAAGCGCAATATGACCCATGCGTTCGCGGCGAACGCTTTTCTGTGTTACTTCAACACCGCACCGATCACAGATGATCCCTTTGTAGCGAATGCGTTTGTATTTCCCACAGTAGCATTCCCAATCACGTGTCGGTCCAAAGATACGTTCACAAAACAATCCATCCCGTTCAGGGCGGAATGATCGGTAGTTGATCGTTTCCGGTTTCGTTACTTCACCGTACGAACGGCTCAGAATTTCATCGGAAGAAGCAAGACTGATGCTGATCTTTGAAAATACTTTGTGTGCTTTTGTATCGCTTGAACGGAACATCATATCGTTTACTCACTTTCTCTATATAATTGAATGGTCACCCGCGTTTGTTTGCAGAGTTGTTCTGCCATTCTTATTCTATTTTCACTTCTAACCCGAGACCTTGTAATTCACGGACAAGCACGTTGAATGATTCCGGTACGTTGGCTTCGGGTAAGTTGTCTCCTTTGACGATGGCTTCGTACACTTTGGCACGCCCCATGACGTCGTCGGATTTGACGGTGAGAATTTCCTGAAGAACGTGCGAAGCGCCGTACGCTTGGAGCGCCCACACCTCCATCTCTCCAAACCGTTGTCCGCCGAATTGCGCTTTACCGCCGAGAGGCTGTTGCGTAATAAGCGAGTACGGTCCAATGGAGCGCGCATGAATTTTGTCGTCCACAAGGTGCGACAACTTTAACATGTAAATGTAGCCGACAGTAACTTCCTGATCGAACTTTTCGCCGGTGCGGCCATCATACAATACACTCTTCGAATCAGGATTCAGATTTGCTTTGCGCAATTCTTCCTGAACATCTTCCCAACTGGCACCGTCGAAAATCGGCGTTGCGTATTTTATACCCAGCAATTTTCCCGCCCATCCCAGCGCTGTTTCAAACAACTGGCCAATGTTCATACGAGACGGAACACCGAGCGGATTGAGCACAATGTCAACCGAACGACCGTCAGGCAGGAACGGCATATCTTCTTGCGGAACAACTGCCGCCACAACCCCCTTGTTACCGTGGCGACCCGCCATTTTATCACCGACAGAGAGCTTGCGTTTCTTTGCCACATACACTTTGGCAAGTTGCACAATTCCCGGCGGCAATTCATCGCCAATCATGATTTTGTTTTTCTCGTGTTTGTATGCTTCTTCGATGTGGTTGAGCGTATCGAAATAATTTTCGTAAATTTTGGCGATTAAATTATTTTTCCGTTTATCGTCAACCCAATCATTCTTGTAATCGAGCGTATCAAGTTTCTTATGTTCAGAGAAGGTTTCGGGTTTGAACTGCATACCGCTGCGGAACACCATGTTGCCGTCAACATCGCGCACGCCGACCGATTTTTCTCCGTTGAGCAGTAAACTGAGTTTACGCGCAAGTTTTTCATAGTGTTCGTCAAGGTTTTGCTTGTGCATCTTTTCAAGAATATCCAGACGTTTTTTGTCTTCCTTTTTCGTATCAGCATCTTTCTTTTTGCGACTGAAGAGTTTTGTCGCGATCACAATACCTTTCATTCCCGGTGGCGCTTTCAACGATGCATCTTTGACATCACCGGCTTTGTCGCCGAAGATGGCTTTCAGCAATTTTTCTTCCGGCGTCGGATCGGTTTCACCTTTCGGTGTAATTTTTCCGATCAAAATATCTCCCTCTTTTACTTCAGCGCCAACGCGAATAACACCGTTTTCATCAAGGTCTTTAGTTGCTTCTTCGCTGACGTTGGGAATTTCGCGTGTTAACTCTTCTTCACCTCGTTTAGTATCGCGCACCTGAAGTTCGAATTCTTCAATGTGAACTGAGGTAAAGACATCTTCAGCAACAATACGTTCGTTGATGATAATTGCGTCTTCAAAGTTGTAGCCGCGCCACGGCATGAAGGCGACCAGAAGATTTCGACCCAGCGCCAGTTCTCCATGATCTGTTGCGCATCCGTCGGCAAGCACATCACCTTTTTTGAACCGTTGTCCCGGCACAACAATTGGTTTTTGGTTGACTGCGGTATCTTGGTTTGTGCGGAAGAACTTGATCAACTTGTACTCAACTCGCCGTTTGTCTTCGAAACTGATCAATTGCTCTGCACTGTCTTCTTCGATATCGTACAACACCGTGATTTTATCGCCGGAGACATTTTCCACAATACCGCTGCGTTCGGCAATGATACAGGTGCGTGAATCGCGTGCAACTTTATATTCAAGACCCGTACCCACAATCGGAGCTTCCGGACGAAGCAGCGGCACTGCTTGTCGCTGCATGTTTGAACCCATCAATGCCCGGTTTGCGTCATCATGTTCAAGGAACGGAATGAGAGCCGCCGCCGCACTAACAATTTGCGTCGGCGCAACGTCCATGTACTGCATCTCTTCTGCGCTTTGCACAACAAAGTCACCGGCTTTTCTTCCCTGTACACGATCGGTGATGAATTTTCCTTTCTCGTCAATCGGCGCATTCGCCTGCGCAATGACAAATTCATCTTCTTTCTCTGCGTTGAGGTATTCGATTTCGTCGGTGACTCTTCCTTTCTTCACCACACGGTACGGCGTTTCAAGAAAACCGAACTCGTTCACTCGTGCGTGCATACAGAGTGAAGAAATCAGACCGATGTTGGGACCTTCCGGTGTTTCAATTGGGCACAACCGACCGTAGTGTGTATAATGAACGTCGCGCACTTCAAATCCGGCGCGTTCACGTGTCAATCCACCCGGACCGAGCGCCGACATACGACGTTTGTTCGTCAACTCCGCCAACGGATTGGTCTGATCCATATACTGCGAGAGTTGATTTGTACCGAAGAACGTGTTGATGACGCTGGAAATTGTTCGCGCGTTCACCAAATCTGCCGGAGTAATTTGTTCTTGGTCGCGAATATTCAGTCGCTCGCGAATCGTGCGAGTCATCCGTGCAAGACCAATGTTGAATTGCGCCGCAATCTGCTCGCCGACAGTGCGTACACGACGATTGCCAAGGTGATCGATATCGTCCACCTGCGCTTTCCCCTGTTGCAAATCGAGAACATACTTGATGATGGCAATGATATCTTCTTTGGTCAGTGTGGTGATTGACGGATCGATATTCAACTTCAATTTTGCATTCATCCGATGGCGGCCGACATCGCCGAGATCGTACCGTTTCGGATTAAAGAAGAGTTTGTCGATCAGATTTTTCGCCGTATCCAGATCAGGCGCATCACCCGAGCGGAGTTGACGGTAAATAGTCTCCAACGCATCTTCTTCGCTGTGCACCACATCTTTAAGAATCGTGTTAGCAATGACCGACCGTGTACCTGTTTCTTCCTGCTTCAGCAGACGAATTTTTTTAATCTCTGCCTTTTTGATTTTTTTGATCAGTTCTTCGGTGATCTGTGTATCTTTGTTGATGAAGATTTCACCGGTCTTTCTGTCCACCACATCACCGCAAATGATGCGTCCGAGATAATCTTTCAAATCAACGTCAGCAACTTTAATTTCCTCTACCAGGTCAAACAGTTCAAGAATTTCATCATCCGACGAATAGCCGAGTGCGCGAAGCAACGTGGTTACCGGAAATTTCTTTTTCCGATCGATGTAGGCATACATCACGTTGTTAATATCGGTAGCAAACTCAACCCATGAGCCACGGAAAGGAATAATGCGCGCCGAATATATTGGCGTGCCGTTCGGGTGTGTGGATTCGCTGAAAAACACACCCGGCGATCGGTGCAACTGACTGACGATGACGCGCTCAGCTCCATTGATGATGAATGTACCGCGATCGGTCATGTACGGCAGGTTTCCGAGATACACGACTTCTTCGATGGTATCGGTGTATCCTTCGCCGTTTTCAGCTTTTGTGGAAAGACGGAGTTTTGCTTTCAGCGGAACGGCGTATGTCAATCCGCGTTCCTGACATTCGCGAACGGTGTACTTCGGTTTTTCCACATAGTACTCGACAAATTCCAGAAGGTAGTTTTCGCGCGTGTCGGTAATGGGAAAGTTTTGCAAGAATACTTGTTGCAAACCTTTGTTTTTGCGTTTGCTCGGCGCAACCTTTTCCTGCAAAAAGTGCTCGAATGATTCAATCTGCACATTCAGCAAATCCGGATATTCTACAACTTCTTGGATGGTTGCAAAACTATAGCGGCCCGTTTTCGGGTCAAGATGTAATCTGGATTGGCTTCTCAAGTCAATCTCTCCTTCAGGTCTGAGCGACCCTAATAGTTGGTTGATAGAAAGGTGCTCATCGCAAAGCGATGAACGACAAAACACTCAAAGAAATTTGTATAAGACAAAAGAATACACAAGCCGATACCCTTTCGATGGCTCGAACAAGGAATCGGCTTGATGGTCTTTTAAAATGCTACAGTTGTAATGGATAACATTGAATATGATTGAAAAATTCTCGAAAAATTACTTCAGCGTTACTTTTGCGCCTGCTTCTTCGAGTTTCTTTTTCAATGCTTCTGCATCCGCTTTGCTGAGACCTTCTTTCACCGGTTTCGGTGCGCCGTCAACAAGATCTTTTGCTTCTTTCAAGCCAAGACCGGTTGCTTCGCGGACAACTTTAATGACATTAATCTTTTGTGCACCGCCGTCGGTCAATTCAACGGTGAATTCGGTCTGCTCAGCCGCTGGCGCTGCGCCTGCCGCTGGAGCTGCTCCTGCCGCCGCCACCATCACCGGTGCAGCAGCGGTAACGCCGAATTTTTCTTCAAGTGCTTTTTTCAATTCAACGGCTTCAAGAAGTGTTAGTTTTTCAATTTTCTCTACGAGTTCTGCTACTACTGACATTGTTGGTTCTCCTTTGATAAAAAATTAGTTCAATATCTTACCTGTTATGCGGCTTTTTTCTTTTCAATAGCATCGAGAACGCCGACAACATCGCGCATCACAGCATTGATTGTACCGACAATGCCGGAAATTGGCGAGTTGAGACTACCGAGAATAGAAGCAACGACTTCGGCGCGCGAGGGAAGTGCGGCAAGTTCTTTTAATTTCGAACCGTCGTACACTGTTCTTTCGATGATGCACGCTTTGACGTTGAATCTCTCGTTTTTCTCTTTGAACTTTTGAATGATTTTCGCCGGTGCTGCAGGGTCATCATACGCGAACGCAATTCCTGTGGGTCCGACAAGTTTATCAA
>JBFMDF010000046.1:0-10752 GCA_040753935.1 Bacteroidota bacterium
AGATTCCCCGTTCACTATCAATGATGATTCCTTCGGCAAGTCCTGAAGTGCCGCGGCGTTCTTGCAGGTGATGTCCCATTGCTTGTAATTTTTCAATTGTGTCAAATGACAAGCCGCGTTTTTCGTAGTAGGTGATGTCGGGAGACCATTGATGATGGATGCGCGGTGCATCAATCGCTTCCTGAATGTTCATACCAAAATCAATAACATTGCAAATGACTTGCATTACGGTAGTGATAATTGTCGTTCCTCCCGGCGTGCCGATAACCATGAATGGTTTTCCATCTTTCACCACAATCGTAGGGGTCATGGAAGAGAGCATTCGTTTGTTTGGTTGAATTTCGTTGGCAACGTTTCCCAGCGCGCCAAACATATTGGGCACTCCCGGTTTTGCGCTGAAGTCATCCATTTCGTTGTTGAGTAGAAATCCCGCGCCGTCAACAGCAACGTAAGAACCAAAGCCGCCGTTGAGCGTGGTGGTGACTGCAACACAGTTTCCCCATTTGTCAACAATGGAGTAGTGCGTTGTTTGTTCGCTTTCGTGTGCCGGTGGTATTCCGTGTGAAATATCTTTGCTTGATGACGCCTTGGTAGTGTCAATAGTTGATCGTCGTTGCTGTGCATACTCTTTTGACAGCAACCATGGTACTGGTACAGAGTAGAATTCCGGATCGCCGAGATGTTCGGCGCGGTCGGCATACACACGGCGCATTGCTTCAATGTAGCGATGAAGTGTTGCGGCAGCGTTGTGCCCGTACTGTGTTAGGTTGTAACCTTCGAGGATGTTCAGCAGTTGAATGAGTGCAATGCCGCCGGAACTGACCGGAGGTTGCGAAATAATTTCATACCCTCGATATGTTCCTTTAACCGGCTCGCGAATAATTGCTTGATACTGTTCAAGGTCGGCGTGAGTAATGAGCCCGCCACCGCGTTTCATTTCTGCGACAATTAAATCGGCAGTGTGGCCTTTGTAAAATCCGTCGCGTCCGTGGTCAATAATTCGCTTCAATGTTTTTGCTAAATCGGTTTGTTTCCAGATTTCTCCTTCTTGAAATGCAGAATCGTTGTCGACAAAATATTTTTTACTGCCAGAAAAACGTTCGAATGATGCACGGGATTGATTTAAATCTTCTGCAAGTTCAGCATGAAGCGGAAAGCCGTTCGCGGCAAGATTGTATGCAGGAGTAATGACTTGCTGGCGATTCATTGTTCCGAATTTTTCCAGAGCAAGCAGCATTCCGGCAACCGAGCCGGGAACACCAACAGCCAAATGACCGAATGTGCTTTTGTTTGTGATGACATCTCCGGTTGAGTCTAGATACATATCCCGAAAGGCTTTACCCGGCGCTTTTTCTCTGTAGTCGATAGCATAGCAGCGTCCATCAGCAAACCGAATGTTCATAAATCCGCCGCCGCCGATATTTCCTGCCGCAGGATATGTTACGGCGAGCGCAAATCCGACCGCTACCGCCGCATCGACAGCATTTCCACCACGCTTTAGAATTTCGACACCGACTTGTGTAGCGAGCGGATCGGCTGAAACAACCATTCCATGTTTTGCTTTTACCGGTTTACGAGAAGCCGTGAATGAGGTGTGTGGAACAACGAGGAAAACAATCAGGACAAACGAAAGAATTTTTTTCATGAAGTTTTTTGAAGTGTTTTGTAGTTATAACATGCTTTCACATACTGGTATGAAAAAGCCCCATCAACAATGACGGGGCTTTTTCATCATAAGTGAAAAATTTAAAAGGGAAGATCATCTTCTTTTGGTGCTTCACCTGCCGAGGGGAATGACTCTTCTGAAGGAGTAGTTCCTCCATTTCGTTGTCCTGCACCGTCAAGCATGATGATTTGATCGGCGACGATTTCTGTAATGTACCGTTTCACGCCGTCTTTTTCATAATTTCGTGTTTGTAGTTTTCCTTCAACATACACTTTTTTCCCTTTTTTGAGATATTCACCAACAATTTCTGCTAATTTTCGCCACGCTACAATGTTATGCCATTCCGTTCGTTCTTGGGTATTTCCATCCTGATCTTTCCATTGTTCGGAAGTGGCGACAGAAAATGTCGCTACGGCAACACCGCTGGGAGTATACTTTAATTCTGGATCTTTGCCGAGATTACCGATAAGCATAACTTTGTTAAGACTGCGTGACATAATGTCCTCCTGTAAAAAATTAATGAAATCTGAAATGAACATACAATAAATGAAAAAGAGAATCAAGTTGTTCGGAAATTTGACAATGAAACTCTGTTGTCGACAGCGTCTAAAATTTTAGACAACTATGTCGTTAAAAACAGATGCTCATCGGTAAAAATTCTACATAATAAAATGAATACGATAGCGCGATTTCTTCAACCCATTTCTTTAGTTCAAAAAAAATCAGACACCCCTTTGTGATGCAACGTTGTACTTCGTGATGTTGTTAACAATTTTTTTTCTTGCTTATCATTGAAGCATTGTCCATATTCCGTGTGAGCTCGAAGCGCTACATTCTCTGTCCTCGATAGTATAATCAACTGTAACTTTCATTCATACAATAAGAATGCATGAAACGTTTAAGACTACCTTCATGCTTACACTTCGTTCAAGAGTACAACCAGCAAAGCAATATGTCATTGTTTGAATACATTTTGCAATGAAAAGCATTGCCGAAGGTTTCTTTTTTTGTGGTTTTACATTTTATAAAAACGTTTTTCGTAGTTCACTAATCCACCCCAATCTCCGAACTTTTTTAGGAGGATATACAATGAAACAACGTTTACTCATCACACTGGTAACGCTTCTATTGTTACTGGTAGGAGTGGGAAGCGCGTACGCTGGTACCTATGCATCCAGTTTACGTGTTACCGATCCTGATTCGACAAAGCCGTTTGACGGTTCATTTGTTGACGGCAGCGGTGCAAAACTGTGGTTTGTTCTTAACGGATATGCGGACACCGTAAAGGTGTGGGTACGTGCAGGCAACAATAGAATACGTTCCTTCGATCCACTGCTCAATCTTCCTGCCGGAGCATATAACGTGTTGTGGGATGGCAAAGATGATAGTGGAAAATTTGTAATGAATGGACGATATCATTTTGAAGTTTTCACATCGGATACTGGAAATTCATCTGCCAACTGGGTACAAGCGTGGGAGAACCCCGTCTATCTGTTGACCGGAGGCGGATTGTCGAGCAGAGATGTTGAAGTTGTACTCGATCCGACCAGTCCCATGTTTGGCAATTTAATTCTGACCGAATCGTCTTCAACGTATGGATATGCTCGTATGATTGTTGCCCATGCTAACGGGACACTACGCGGAGAGTATGGGCGCTCGCTGTTTCCGCAAAATTCTGATTTTGATCCGTGGTTCATCAGCATTGCAAAAAATGGCAACCAATATGTTTCGAGTTCGGCGTTGAGTAAGATTTTTGTATTCCGAGATTCAATTTTGGTTAATACCATTCAAGATCCAAAGATTGGAAGCCCAAGAGGAATTGTAGCGGTTGGCGACGGTGAGCCAGTGTTATTTATTGCCACGGGAAACTCAGTTGTTCGTAGAAATCCGACAGGCGTTGTGGACACGATCTTCGCTGATGCCAACGCAACTGGTTATGTGCGCGATATTGCCGTTGATGATTCCGGTTATGTGTTTCTTTCGTTTGGCGCTTCATCAACTACGTATTCGAAGGTTGTTCGTCTGTCGAAAACATTCGCCCCGTTGGATACTGTTACACTTCCTGAACGTGTAACTCACTTAAATGTGTTTCATGGCGCCAATGTAACATCGAACGCGGACGATATTGTGTATTGCCGCGTATTGGGCGCCAACGGCGGTGTGTTCAAACTCGACTTTGCAACGAAAACTTCTACAAAACTTTTTACACCATCGTCAAGCACATCGTCAAGCCATTCCATCGCCACGGATGGTTTAGGAAATATCTATTATGCCAATCCCAGCGCAGAATGGGTGCGGATGTATATTCCGCCAATGTCTGCTCCGGTTAAGATGAACACCATAGGCGGTTTGCTGAATGTTCTGACCCCTGTTGGTACGCGCATTGTTGAACACTTTGATAAGAACGTCGGCAGATTCAATCAGGTACCGACATACTCTGGTTCAACAGTTGGCATTAGCACTAGTTCAACAGCATCATGGACTTCACTGCATTCTGTTAGCGGAATTGGGGGTAGTGTTGCGGTAACATTGCTCGACAATCCATCGTCGTCTGTTAATTGGGAAGTGCGTCTCTTGTCTGCCATTGGAGTGCCGGCAAACAATGACAGTTTGCCGCCGTTTGGATGGGTAGGTTTCTGGCTGAAAACTAACTCAGCGCCCGAAAGCGCAACAGTAGCTATTGGTATTGATGATCCGGCAGATCCAGTAACAAAACGCTCTATTAAGTTGCCTGTTATTAATGACGGCGAATGGCATCTCTACCAATGGAATATGGCAGATTCTACTCAATGGACACCGTGGGTGGTAACTTCAGGCAGTCCAAAAATTAAGGGTCCGCGGGCAAGTATTGATGCGGTTTGGTTCTTTGCAAAAGATAACTCTGCCCCGTGGACTGCATGGTTGGATAATGTATCACACAACGCAAACGGTCCTCTTGGCAACGAAGCAGGACGAGGCGATGTGACAGGAAATGGAATGGTGTCGGTTCTCGATGCGTCGTGGATTTTACAGCATGTGGTTAAGCTGCGACCGTTCACTCCGATGCAAGTGCAAATTGGCGATGTGAATCTTTCACATAACGGAACGGCGGTGAATGCATTTGATGCTGCCGTTGTTCTTGGACATGTAGCGGGTAAAATTCCGTTCTTGCCGTGGGTGCAACCGTTGCCGCCGTTGAACAATGTCAATGGAGGCGACAATGTGCCGCTTTCCCTCAGCATTGCATCTACACAAGGTACTGCGGGAAAGACGGTAACGATTCCAATTTCAATTCCTGCAAATCTTGCAGGACTTCGTTCCGCCGAAATGGAAATATCGTACGATCCCTCTCTGATTACTGTGAAAAATGTTACCTCAACATCACTGACGAAAGATTTCGTCATTGTTTCAAACATTGAGAACGGTAAAGTTCGTATTGCAATGGCAAATACCGAGGCGATCTCGATGGGAGGACAAATCCTCACTCTGGAAGCAGAAGTGAAGCAAGATGCGAACAGTATCAGTTTCACCATCAGTAATATTCTGCTGAATGACCGTTCGATTTCTAAAGTTACCAGCGTTGGCGGAACAATAGCGGAAGTTCCGGAGACATATCAATTGCTCCAGAACTATCCGAATCCGTTTAACCCGACAACTACAATAGAATATCGTTTGCCGCAGAACGGTTTTGTTGAATTGAAAATTTACGACATTACCGGACGTGAAGTGAAAACGTTGGTCTCGGAGCAACAAACTGCCGGCTCATACCGTGTTGTCTGGAATGGAACGGACAGCTACGGTAGCAAAGTCTCTTCAGGAGTTTATCTGTACCGTATCTCCGCCGGTTCGTTCACGCAGATCAAAAAGATGATGCTGTTGAAGTAAATAATCGGTGCAGCGGAGGTAAGTCGTACAGACTTTCATCCGCTGCGTACCTTGACGATGAAATTTTTAAACTCTGATTACTTAATTATTGAAAGAGGAAACACTATGAAAAACAGAACTATTTTTCTGAGTGTTGCGCTTGCGATGTGCATGATGCTTCTATCAGACATTGTCTCTGCGCAATTTACTCAAGTCTGGAAAGTGAATCCCGGCACATGGCCGATGTTGTCATCGGGCGACCATACACGTGGCGCGGCACTCAACAGATCGAACGGACACTACCTCGTGACTCGGAGGGACCTTCCGAGAATTTATGTGTTTGATGCCACAAACGGTATGCTTCTCGATTCACTGAATATGACAGGGATTAGCGGAGGAACTGTTGCGATACAAGATATTGAAGCAACATCAGATGGCGTTATTTATGCAACCAATCTTATTTTGCAAACAGGCGCCGATACCGTATTCAAAATTTACCGTTGGGCTAATGATAGTAGTACTACAGTACCTACCGTTGCATTTTCAGGACGTCCTTTAGATAAGAATGGACGGTTTGGAGATGCCTTTGATGTAGCAGGAACAGGTACCGGAACGGTGATGTATGTTGGTGGGAATAGTACCAATACAGACTCAGTTTTAGTTTTTACCACAAGCGATGGTGTTACATTTACAAATTCCGGTACAATACGAATTACCGGAAACGATGCCGGCATGGGTATTGCACAAATAACACCGGGAGGCGATTTCCTGACGTCACGCTATGCCTCCAGCAACCCTATTCGTCTGTATAGTGGTACAGGTGCCGGGCGTTTGGATGCAGTGCCAACAACCGTAACGCCTGCCTTCCAAGCTGATATTACTTATTTAGAGGCGGGCGGACGAAAATGGGTTGCCTCAACAGAAAGTTTGGCAACTGCAGGACATGGACATAAAGGTGTATTGTTAAACACCACCTATGGATTGAGCGGAGCGGTGAAAGTAGGAACAACTCCTGTTATTGGTACCGCAGCCAATACAGGTTCTATCGGCGGTGATATTGAATTGCAGTACAATGCCGCTGACAGTACAATGACAATTTACCTGATGATTGACAACAACGGCATTGCTGCATACAAAACCGGCAATGTGTTGGCCGCCAACCTTCCACCCTTTGCAGGCAATTTGCGACGTACTCAATTTGTTCCTGCCCATGGAACGAACGATACCGTGCTTGTTGACGTTCAGGATGATGGCTACATTCCCAAGGACAGCGTGAAGTTGTACTTCAATGTGGATGGCGGGACGTGGACAACAGTGATTATGACACTGACTTCGGGTGATTCTGTCAAGGGAACGTACCGTGGAATCATTCCCGGCTCTGTGAATACCAATGGAAAACGAATTGCGTACTTTGTAACTGCGCGAGATGATCAAGGCTCTCCCTATACCAGTGCAACTAACGGATACTTTGCCGGCATTACAAAAATGTCTCTTGCCGGCCCACGAGCGGTTGATACGAACGGTGTGCTGCTCTGGACAGGATACGCTATACGCGTGCAAGGCGTCTGTACACAAGAAGACAGTCTCATTGCTGTACCTACCAGCAGGCATGATGTAGTCTTGCAAGATGATGTTGGTGCGATGGACTTTATAGAATTTGCTGTTTCATCTGTTCCACCGCCATGGAGAATGAAACGCGGCAGAGTGTACACCGTTGCAGGAGTACTGGGACAGTTCAGAGGAAAAGTGCAAGTGGGCATACCGGCTACAGGAAAAAGTCTTGACGTTGTTGATAACGGTCCCGGAGTATTGCCGCAACCAACGTTGGTGAAAGTCAGCGATCTTACGTGGGCAAAACAAGGCGAACAACTGGAAAACACTCTTGTGAAAATTGCCAACGTGCGTCTTACGCCATCATCGTTAGCGTGGCCCCCGTCAGGTGCCGCCGGCACAAACCTTACCATTACAGACAACGGCGTCGATTCGATTACACTTCGTGTTCCAGCGCTCAGCAACGCTAATGGTTTCCCGCCGGCGCGCCAACCCTTCACGATTATCGGTATTGCAGGACAATTTACAACAACAACTACAGCGCCGTTTAAGGATGGCTATCAAGTCATCATGCGTCATGTGGATGATGTGGTGCCCGAAGTAATGGTTGCACTAAAGGACACAACAAAAGCGGTTGTTGGTTCTGAAATAGTTATTCCGGTTGGTGTTGAGAATGTGAACGGGCTCGGTATCACCAGCTTTAACTTTGATGCGATGTTTGATTCAACTGCATTGCAATTTATCTCTGCGGCAAACATCGGTACGATTAGCGAAGGATATGCGTTTGCCCACAATGTATTCAACGCAGGCGCAATTCGCGTTGTTGCTTCTGGTGCGCAGCCGTTGAAAGATTCCGGCGCCATCTTCACTCTCCGCTTCAAAGTGTTGAAGACAGGCACATTTACTATTGCAATGTTTGGTTCATTTAACGAAGGTAATCCAATGGCAATGGTGCGAGGTGGAATTGTTGTCGGCACACTTCCTTCAGAAGTGGAACCAAACGATTCGCTTTCAGTGGCAACGCCGATTGCACTTGGCAACACATACGTTGGTGAATTGTCGAAAGCCACCGGAGACCCCGATTACTTTGTCTTTAACGCGCCGGTCGGACATTTGGTTGTTGATGTGACAGATGCGTCGGATGCAACTGATGCCGACCTCTACCTGATCGACAGCACAGGAAAAGTTCTCTACAATATCGACCGTAACATCAACGATCGATTGGAGTTCAATTTGCCGTACGCAGGAAAGTACTACGTGCGAGTGTTAGGGTACTTCTCATCCGGCGCTTATGCTACGGGTCCCTATCTATTACTTGCACGCATCGCTCCGCCGACAGATCCGAACGAACCAAATGACGGGCCGTTGTTCGGCATGATGAACGTCGTTACGCCAAAAGCGTTCAACACCACCGATACAACGAACACACTCGATCCGGGTGTCGGTATTCCGGGGAATGATTATGATTACTTCAGTCTCATTGCAACGCCCGGGCAAACGATTTCGGTGCTTGTAAAAATGAAGACTTTTAAATCAACGACAACATTGAACAACGTTCAGGCGCGAATTTACCGTAAAGCCACATTTCCAACCGCGCTTGCAACTGGCACGAAGGCAGATGGTTCGGACATTACCGTATCATATGCTGTGAGCGCTGCCGATACCTACTATGTTCGTGTCGTGAATTTAACCGGGTCGGAAGCCGGACCGAACGCACGCTATAGTTTGACGATTGCTCCACCGACCGGTGTCATCGACGATGTTAACGGATTGCCGCGAACTTTTGCGTTAGATCAGAACTATCCGAATCCATTCAACCCCGCTACCACCATTCGTTTTGCATTGCCGAATGATGTTCCGGTGAAGTTGAAGGTATACGATATGCTTGGGCGTGAAATTCGCACACTGATGAACGGCAACATGAATGCCGGATATCATCAAGTGGTGTGGGATGGAACGAACAACAGCGCCACACAGGTCGCAACCGGTATTTACATCTACCGCATTGAAGCAGGATCGTTCGTTTCAACAAAGAAGATGATGCTGATAAAGTAGGCAATACGCTATAACGATTTCTTCTTTCAGTCATGCCATGGCTTCAGAGTCATGGCATGACTTTTTTGTTACAAAATTTTTACTGAGGTGCTATCTTCGTAATCCTTGAATCATAGGGCCTTCTTCAGTACTTTTCTTGCGGCATCTCTTCCTATAACCTCAAGGCGTTACTATGAACACCAAATCACTTCTCCGAATCCTACGGATTCGAGTCAGTCTCATCCAAAAGATTCTTCGGATTGTCGTTCTCCTGAGTATTCTGTTTGTTAACTCTCTTCCAGCCCAGCAAAAAACCTACTGCAACCCGTTGAGTCTTGACTACGCGTACATCGCCATTCCGAATTTTTCACAGCAAGGGAAACACCGCACAACGGCCGACCCTGTCATTGTGTTGTTCAAGGGAAAATACTTTCTCTTTTCCACCAATCAGTACGGTTACTGGTGGAGCAGTGATATGTACAACTGGAATTTTGTTTCGCGTCGGTTTTTGAAACCGTTTCACACAGTCTTTGATGAACTGTGTGCACCGGCAGCGCTTGCAATGGGTGATACACTGCTTCTTCTCGGCTCAACACACACAAAAGATTTTCCATTGTGGATGAGTACTAATCCGACAGTTGATGATTGGAAAGAAGCGGTTGACACATTTCAAATTCCGGCGTGGGATCCGGCTTTCTTTCTGGATGATGACGGACGACTTTATCTCTACTGGGGTTCGAGCAACGATCTTCCGATTTACGGGCAAGAAATAAACAGAAAAACATTTCAACCGATTGGCGAACGGAAAGAACTTCTTCGGTTGCACGATGATCGCTACGGTTGGGAACGTTTCGGTGAACACGCGGACAACACATTTCTCCGTCCATTCATTGAAGGAGCATGGATGAACAAATACAACGGCAAGTACTATTTGCAATACGCCGCGCCGGGAACGGAATTCAGCTGGTATGCAGACGGTGTCTATGTTGGTGATTCGCCGCTTGGTCCGTTTACGTATCAGTCGCACAATCCGTTTGCATCAAAGCCGGGTGGTTTTGTTCGCGGTGCTGGACATGGTTCTACATTTCAGGATCTGTATGGCAACTGGTGGCACATTGGCACTAATGCCATTTCGGTGAAAAATAATTTTGAACGCCGTATCAGCTTTTGGCCCGCTGGTGTTGATACTGACAGCGTGTTGTATTGCAACACGGCGTATGGAGATTATCCTCACTATATGCCCAAAGAAAAAGTTGATCGGCAGAAAAGTCTTTTTACAGGGTGGATGCTGTTAAATTACAATAAGCCGGTGGTTGTGTCGTCAACGCTCGGCGGGTATATGGCAAATTTTGCCGTTGATGAAAATATAAAACCCTATTGGAGTGCAGCGACAGGAAACAAAGGAGAATGGTTCCAAAGCGATTTAGGTGATGTTTGCACGGTGTTTGCAATTCAACTCAACTATGCCGATCAGAATGCAGAATTGATGGGGAAGCAATTGAACGTTTTCCATCGGTACATCATCTATCATTCTGTGGATGGGAAGAAATGGCAGATACTCATCGATAAAAGCAGAAATACAAAAGATGTTCCTCACGATTACATTGAACTTTCGCAGCCCGTGCGAACACGGTACCTTAAAATTGAAAATATTCATG
>JBFMDF010000047.1:0-10686 GCA_040753935.1 Bacteroidota bacterium
TATTGGGAGATGGGTAAAGATAATCCCGGCGTTATTCTGTAAAACCTTTACCAAACATTTTGTCTTTGTGAAAAGTATACTTCACTTCTGCAGTACCATCTTCTTCACCGCCGAAAAATTACCCGATGTCATCTTATATATATAGACACCGCTTGACAACTGTGAACCATCAAACAGAACGGCGTAAGTTCCTGCTCGTTTAAATTCACTCACCAGCAGTACTACACTGCGACCAAGTACATCGTACACTTCAATGGTAACATTACCATCCTGCACTACTTCGTAATAAATTGTTGTTAATGGATTAAACGGATTGGGATAATTTTGAGATAGGAAGAATTTTTTTGCTGAACGAATTTCTTCACCGATATCATTTATTACAACACCAGTAAAGGTACGAAACCGCCAGGGGACTTGTACCGGATCATGATCTCCAAAGACAGCGCATCCTCGTACTGTATCAGCAAGATAGAACGAAGGAACTTCTAAGGAACTCCCATTCCAGTGTGACCTCGGTGAAGCAGTAACAAATAAGGCACCCGTTGTATTGTTGCATTCTATTGCAGTACGCCACGTGTTTCCACTATTAAAAGATTCGTTCTGCCATAAGCTGTATTGAACAAACCCACCGGTTGTGTCTAATTTACCGTTCGTAAAAATGGGCTGAGACCAAATTGCTAATAGATGGTCAGAATTGTTGCTGACTGATATTGTCGGATATGGATGGCCAATTGCATTTCCAGAGTACTTATAATATGATGAATCATATTCAGGACGATTCCCATCGCTAACATTCGAAATAATCCGCCACGCCGAAAAACCTGTTTTATAGTAGAGTGTATAGAACCGGTTTGAGACCGCTACATCGCTTATCGGTTTAACACAATATCCATTTGAAACAACCTGGATATTACCATAGTTATCCACCGTTCCGCTAAACTGAGAGAAGTTTTCAAATAGCACATACACCGTATCCCCCGAAGTAACAACCAGCGGATCGCCATCGCGTCCGATTGTTGTCCATGCCCAATGTGCACCGTTGTCGGTTGATTTGAAATATCCGATGCAATCAGCGCTGTCAGAATGTGCATCCCCTAAGGGCGGTAGTGAACCTTTTCCTTTCAATGTTGTCAGCCGGTATAATGTTCCATCTGGTGCAATAAGTAAAGGGGCGGTTGTCATGTTTAACATATAACCGGAATGAGGTACATATTTTTTCAGACTATCTACAACAATCCATGTTTGTCCGTTATCGGTACTTTTTGCAATGAGGTAATCGTTATTCGATACGTTGGCACTCAACCAAATGACATTTCCATCTGGCGAACAGGTTAACTGCGCTTCCGAAATTGCCCGTTTTGAAATTGCATCGGGAAATATGTTTTCTGTAAATGTTCCTTGACCCGGACCTGAGTCAATCGCAAAAAATACTTGTCCGCCCGATGAGTAGGTCATAACGGCAGTGCCAGCTTTGGAGCCCGCCGGTAACACATCCAGACTAGCAAAGCCAGTTGAACCAATAGCTTTAGGGTGTGGATAAGCAGTTTTTATGTACCCAGTGGCACTGTTGTAAAAAACATATTTGGCAGCACGGCGATTGTTCGGAGACGGAAGCGAGATATCTCTTTCATCAAACACCATGTGCACTTCTGCTCCGTTATTGTATGTCGCAATCCTTCGTGCAAAGCCGGAATTAATTGCATAATCATAATCCGTTGTACCAACAACAATGCCGTCGTATTGATCGGATGTTATCCTTTGTGTGACGGCGCGGGCATACTCGTTGGAAGGAATTCGCAGATCGTGCGTAAAGATTTCATTCGGATGATGAGACACCGCCTTGTGTTCGGTAAATTTCGTTCCGCTGAAGGCAATGAAGTAGAGGCAAAAACATATCAAGGCTAATTTCATAGACTTCCTCCTTGACAGTAGTGGGGAAATACACAGTGCACGTGTTTGATGGTACAAATTATCACAACAACTGTCAACAACATCTGCTCAACGAATACTCCTACCTTTTACTCCTCTTTTTTGCTATATTGAAATAGAAAATCAACCTGTGGCTGTTTCACAGGTTTTCTTTTTAATATTACCGATAAAAAATCTTATACTGTTGAAATTACTTATGAGCGAAAAACAACTCTACGGACAGAATAGTCTGCAATTCGATCCCGCTGAGCCAATCCAAGTTGGCGGGCAGGCAGTGATCGAAGGAGTGATGATGCGCGCGAAAGGAATGATTGCTACTGCTGTTCGCAGAGCAAGTGGTGAAATCGTCATCAAGAAACAGCCGTTCACCTCGTTTACAGAAAAATACCCTGTTTTGAATGCACCGGTTCTCCGCGGCGCTATCGGGCTAATTGAAATGATGTACATCGGCATCAGCACACTAAATTACTCTGCCGAAATTGCGTTGGAAGACGAAGCAATCAAGAATGGAAAGGAAAAGAAAACAAGACAACCACAAAGCAAACTGGCATTGGCAGCAACGCTCGTGGTGTCACTGGCGCTCGGCATTGGTATATTCTTTTTCCTCCCATTGTTCGTCGCAACACAATTATTTAATGTGGAGCAGCAGCCGCTGCAGTTCAATCTGCTGGCAGGTATCATTCGCATTGCTCTCTTACTGACATATCTCTACAGCATTTCGTTGATGAAGGATATTCACCGGTTGTTTCAATATCACGGTGCGGAACACAAGGCGGTCTTTGCGTTTGAACACAATGCCGAACTTGTTGTGCCGAAAGCAATCTCTTACACACGCTTTCACCCGCGCTGCGGAACAAGTTTTGTACTGCAGGTAATGCTGCTGGCAATATTGCTGTTCAGTGTAATGGATACAATTTTTTTACAGTTCATCGATGAATTGACATTGCTGATTCGTCTTGCAACACACATTCCATTCATTCCCGTTCTCGGCGGCATCGGCTACGAATTCCTGAAATACTCTGCAAAGCATAGTAACACTACAATCGGCAAAATATTTGTGGCTCCCGGTTTGTGGCTGCAACAAATTACGACAAAGGAACCTGACGAATCAATGATGGAAGTGTCGCTGGCAGCATTAAAAGCGGCACTGCAAAGAGAGTGACTCATCTAAAATAATCGTCATCCCCGCATGCTTTTGGCGGGGATCTATCGAAAAGGAAATGTCATCCTACGTTTACATTATGGCGAGCAGAAAACACGGTACGCTGTACATAGGCATGACCAGTTCATTGAAAAACAGAGTGTATCAACACAAACAATCACTGATTCCAGGTTTCACTCAAAAATATAAAATTCACACTTTGGTCTACTTTGAAGAGTATTCCAACATTCGTGATGCAATCGTTAGAGAAAAGCAACTGAAAAAGTGGAACCGTGCTTGGAAGATTCGATTAATCGAAAAAATCAATCCCGAATGGAAAGATCTTTATTACGAATTGTAAATCCGTCCCTCGCGCAATCCAGATCCCCGATAGAAACATTCGGGGATGACGCGCTGAGCATGTTATGAACAACCTTGTCGAAAAATTACAATCTATCAAACGGCGCTTTGTCGAAGTGCAGGAATTGCTTTCTACGCCCGAAGTTATTGCTGACCAGCAGAAAAGCAAAGAACTTGGACGTGAATTCCGCGAACTGGAACAGTTGGTGAAAAAAGCAGATGAGTACCTGAAAACATACAATGACATTGAAGGTAGCCGCCTGGTATTAGCGACCGGCGGCGATCCGGAATTAAAAGAACTTGCCCGCGCAGAAATTGACGAACTGCAACCGAAACTTTCTGCACTTGAAGAAGAAGTCAAACAACTGCTCATTCCAAAAGATCCGAACGACAACAAAAATGTTATTCTCGAAATTCGCAGCGGCACCGGCGGTGAAGAAGCGGCGTTGTTTGCGGCAGATCTCTATCGAATGTATGTTCGCTATGCAGAACGAAAACGATGGAAAGTAGATACCATGGATTGGAATGAAACAGATAAAGGAGGATTCAAAGAAGTAACGTTGAGTATTGAAGGAGATGATGTGTACGGTACCCTGAAATTTGAAAGCGGTGTACACCGCGTTCAACGCGTGCCGGAGACTGAAGCACAAGGCAGAGTGCATACCTCAGCCGCAACCGTTGCCGTACTGCCGCAGGTTGACGATGTAGAAGAAGTACAGATCAATCCCGCGGACCTGCAAATTGATACCTACCGTTCCGGAGGAAAAGGAGGGCAAAATGTCAATAAAGTAGAAACCGCCGTCCGCATCACACACAAACCAACGGGCATTGTCGTTGCCTGCCAGCAGGAGCGATCGCAACTACAAAACCGCGAACGCGCAATGAAAATGCTCCGTTCAAAATTGTACGAAATAAAACTGAATGAGCAGATTTCTGCACAAGCCGCTGCCCGAAAATCAATGGTCGGTAGCGGAGACAGAAGCGATAAAATCAGAACGTATAATTTCCCACAAAATCGTGTAACCGATCATCGCATCGGGCTGACGCTGTACAATCTTGATAAATTTATTGACGGAGAAATTGATGAGATGATTGAAGCGTTGCGGCTTGCCGACAGAGCGGAAAAATTGCAGGAAGGTGCTATCACGTAACTTTCTTAGTCGAACCTTAATAAATAGGCGCAGGTTTGGAAGGGAATTTCAAAACCTTCGCAAGGTTTTTCCTTCTTTTTAAGGGACGACTGTATCACTTAGCGCTCTTTGTGTTTTAGTGGTCCCTTTGTTCTTTTTTTCTCAAAAAATTCTTTCAACAAACTTCCGCACTCCGCATCCAACACGCCAGCCACAACATGCACCGTGTGATTTAATTTTTTGTTTTCTGTAATATTCACCACGCTTCCGCTTGCCCCCATTTTGGGGTCGTAGCATCCGAACACAACCGTCGGAATGCGTGACAACACGATTGCTCCGGCACACATCGGGCACGGCTCCATCGTTACGTATAACACGCACTCGTTGAGAAATTTATTCTCAAGGTGAGCGGCGGCGGCAGTCAGGGCAATCATTTCTGCATGAGCAGTCGGATCGTGCATTTTTTCAACTTGGTTGTACCCTTTTGCAATAATGGTATTTCGATGAACAACGATGGCACCGACCGGAACTTCGTCATCATCGTATGCACGGATTGCTTCCTTCAGCGCCTGTTTCATCCACCGTTCGTGAATGGTCATGGTGTTGCTTTTTTCCCACTATCTTTATAGGAGGATAAGTCGACAAGATTTCCAACCGGAGAATCACTTACTTCATACACCTGGGCGGCGGAAAATTCTTTTAAGGCATGATTGATGCGTTGAGAAGCATGTTCAATTTCATCGATCTTCTTTACCGCATCAGGATCGTTAACCTGTTTCCGCAAGAGTCTGATGTATCCAAGAATGATCGCCAGAGGATTGTTGATTTCATGCTTTAATGTCAGAATGACTTCGTGGAGAGTTTGGATTTGTGTTTCTTTCAATTCAATGTCGTGCTGTTTTTCAAGCGTCTCGCGTTCTTTTTGATGCAAACGTTCACGCAGTTCAATGACTTTCACTAGTAAAAACGCCAACAGCCACATCCACAACACTGTATCAAAATGCTGTAGGGCTTCCGTTGTTCCGAAATGGCGATGCTTGAAACGAATGTAAAAATCCATTGTTGAAATGAAGTAGTAACTGTAAATTAAATACGCCGCAAGAATTGCAGGATAGCGGAGGATAAAGTCCCGGACAGGGAGGTAGATTTTTTTCATTCGTGCACTCAGGTTCTGTGTCAAGATAGCAAGTTGTGAATAAGAAGGCAACAGCGGACGATGAAGATTTGCTGCTTTTTTCAGCCTTCGTGAAATTCATCACTTTTGAATCTCAACAGTGAAAAAGCAAAATACCCTGCGAGATGGCAGGGTATTATAGTTGTACACCCGACAGGAGTCGAACCTGTAACCCCCAGCTTCGTAGGCTGGTGCTCTATCCAGTTGAGCTACGGGTGCGAAAGCACACAGAGCGAAATCCGCCGTTGGAGGATTGTGCTACAGGTGCGTCGTATCGGAACACGAGGCAACACTCGAGTGCCAAATCAGTAAACCACGTGTTACATAATCGCGCTGAGTTGGGTACAAAAATACGAAAAAATCATTGGTTCAGCAAGAAATTTTCCTTTCTCCCCCATCACTTTAAATTGTATATTTCACCATACCTATAGAGAAAAAAAATACAGCAATGAAATCTCTCTCAGTTTTCTGCGGTTCAAGTAGCGGCATCAACGGTACATTTACGCAAGCAACCGAGTTGTTATGTAAAGTGCTTGCTGATCGAAACATTACCCTAGTCTATGGCGGCGGTTCGTTTGGATTGATGGGTGTTGCTGCATCGGCTATGATGAAGTATGGTGGCAAAGTTATTGGTGTTATTCCCACACTGCTAGTAGAAAAAGAAGCGGCAAAACGCGACATCACCACATTGCTGGTTGTCGATTCGATGCAGGAACGAAAATCGAAAATGATGGAACTATCCGATGGTTTCCTCATTCTTCCCGGCGGCGTGGGAACACTAGATGAGTTATTCGAAATGATGGCGTTCATCAATTTGGGTGTTCACAGAAAACCGTGCGGCATTTTAAACACCGACGGCTTCTACAACCATTTGATCAATTTCGTGGACCATGCAACGGAACAAGGATTCATTCGTCCGGCAACACGACGATTCCTCGTTCACAGCGCAGAACCAATTTCACTGTTGCAAATGATGGAGCAATTGTATGCCACTCAATAGAACAAATTTCTCGTCAGGCGCACCCTGGGAAGACATTGTAGGGTACTCACGTGCGGTACGCGTGGGCAACGTTATTGAGGTCACCGGCACCGTAGCGGTTGATGACAGTGGAAACGTAGTGGGAAAAAATGATCATTACGTACAAACAAAATTTATCATCCAAAAAATTGAAAAAGTATTGCAGCGCGCCGGCGCATCGTTACGTGATGTGGTACGAACCCGCATGTTCGTCACCGATATTTCTCAATGGGAGCTGTACGGCAAAGCGCACGGAGAATTTTTCGGTACAATTAAACCTTGCACTTCAATGATAGAAGTTTCACGGCTCATCTCCCCCGACTATCTCATCGAAATAGAAGCTACGGCAATTGTAGAGTGAATGAAAACACCTTTCGAACAAGAAAAACAACGGTTGCTCAATGAGGGATTCTCAATTGCTCGCGTAGTTGCCGAACATCGAGAGATGTACACTATTCTCATCAACGGAAAAACGATACCGGCAGAAGTGACAGGAAAGTTAATGTACTCCGCATCGTCACGAAGAGATTTCCCGGCAGTGGGTGATTGGGTTGCGGTGCAGTTATATGAAAACTCTCATGCCATCATTCACTCTATCCTGCCACGACGCACTTGTATTTCGCGCAAAATCTCCGGCAAAGAATTTGATGAACAAATTATCGCCGCAAATATCGATATCGTCTTCATCATCCAATCGCTCGACCACAATTACAATCTGCGACGGCTGGAACGATTTCTTGTTGTTGCCGCCGAAAGCGGAGCCACACCGGTAGTTCTGCTCAGCAAAGCAGATTTGGTGAATGAGTCTGAGTTGAATGAAAAAATGGAAGAAGTACGGCGTCACTCCCCCGGTCTTCACATCATTGCCTACAGCGCAAAGACTCTTTCGCATGTTGACGAGATTAAACAACTGATTGGAAAAGAAACAACGGTATGCTTCATCGGTTCGTCTGGTGTCGGAAAGTCCACGCTAATCAACAAATTGATAGGTAAGGACATACTGAAAACCCAAGAAGTTCGTGACGAAGATTCTAAAGGACGACACACGACCACGCAGCGTCAACTCATTCCACTGGAAAATGGCGGCTATGTGATCGACACTCCCGGCGTTCGTGAACTGGGACTATGGAATATTTCAACGGGTATAGAAGAAATTTTTCCCGAAATCTCTGAACTATCGCGTGAATGTAAATTTTCCGACTGTACGCACACTCACGAACCAGACTGCGCCGTGCTGTCCGCTATTGAACAAGGGACACTTGACAAGGCGCGATATGTTAGTTACCTCAAACTAAAAAAGGAATCGGAATACATTGCTTCAAAAACGGATAGCACAAAAGCGCAAGAACGGAAAGCAAAGGAAAAGCAGTTAAACAAACAGATCAATCAGTTCGTCAAGTCGAAATTCAATAAAAGGAGATAAGGATACGGTTGGAACGTCATCGAGATCGGAATAGGCAAGTACACAATGTGAATGAGGCGCTATATGTTTTTCAGCGCCTGTTCGAAATCGTCAATCAAATCCTCAATCCCTTCAACGCCGATAGAAATGCGAATCATTCCGGGCGTTACGCCGTGTTTCTGCAACTCTTCGTTGTTCATGTTCACGTGCGATGAATAGACAGGAATGCTGACAAGTGTTTCAACGCCGCCGAGCGACATTGCATTCACGGCAACTTTCAACGAATCACACACTTTCACCGCCGCTTTCATTCCACCCTTTACTTCCAGCAACACCATCGCGCCGAATCCGCTCATTTGCTTTTTTGCAATGGCATGGTGTGGATGAGATTTCAAACCGGGATACAAGACGCGAAGAACCTTCGGATGTTTTTCGAAATATTTCGCGAAGAGCAGAGCGTTCTGCGATTGCTTTTCCACGCGCAGTTGAAACGTTTTTAAACTGCGGGACAACAGAAACGCTGCAAACGGATCCGCACATCCGCCAAGATACTTTGCGTGATGTTTCACTTGTTGGATGAACGATCGTTTGCCGATAACAACGCCCGCAAGAAGATCGCTGTGTCCCCCAAGGTATTTTGTAGCGCTCTCCACAATTCCATCAAAACCTATCGCCAACGGTGATTGAAACAAACAGGTGGCAAACGTATTATCAATCATCGCAAAGATGTTTGCGCCGGTTTTCTTTTCCGCCGCACGGACTTCGGCGATTGCTTTGTGCAGATCAACAATGCCTACCGTTGGATTGGTGGGTGATTCGCAGTAGAATATTTTCGTACGAGAAGAAGCCAAACGAGAAATGTCGGAGAGTGAATCGGCATTGACGTACTTCACCGTAATGTTGTACAGCGGAAGAATATCGCGAAAAAACCGATACGTACCGCCGTACAACATTGGCGTGCTGATAATCTCATCGCCGGAAGTAACGCGAGAGAGAATTGCCGTTGATATTGCCGCCATCCCTGAAGCAAAGAGTGCTGCTGCTTCTGCATCATTCATTGCCGCTAACTTCTCTTCCACATCTTCTACCGACGGATTGTGATAGCGAGAATAGACATACACTGTCGGATCCCCTTCGGCATATCGAATTGCATCACGCGTGTTTTCGAAACGATACGTTGATGTTTGGTAAATAGGCGGGGCAACGGGACCTTTGTGCGCATACAATTTTTTCCCATGGATGGAACGGGTCGACAGAGAGGGCTTCTTCTTCATCTGAATTTTCCTACTTTTCATATTCGATTTTAAACCGCTGAATTGCTTTTAAGATTGCTTCAGCAATTTTTTGTTGCCCTGAGGGACTGCGCAAAAATTTTTCTTCCTTCGGATTCGACAGATACCCTGTTTCAATTAAGACATTCGGCATTGAAGCACCCACCAGCACGTAAAAGCCTGCCTGCTTCACCGGCGTGCGTTGTGCTTCCATATCAGCGCTCATCGTTTCTTCCAACAGTTCTGCAAACCGTTCGCTCTGTTTCACATACGCACTCTGCGCCATCGTCAGAATGATGAAGTTCTCTTCGGTAAGATTTTGATAGCGGTCTTCGTAATCTTTTTCCAACTGCACTACTGCGTTTTCTTTTTCGGCTATGCGAATAGCATCTTCCGTTTTACCGGGACGAAGCAAGTAAATTTCAAACCCGTTTGCCGGGGAAGGTTTTCGCTCTGCCGAGTTGCAGTGAATGCTGATGAACAGTTTCCCTTCCGCTTCGTTGGCAATTTGCCCGCGACGATACAACTCAACAAACCGGTCTGTTTTCCGCGTGTACACCACCTTCACGCCGGACATATAGCGTTCAATCAATCTGCCGAGTTTCAGCGCAATGCCAAGCGCAATATCTTTTTCCCGCGTACCAATAACGCCAATCGTGCCCGGATCTTTGCCGCCATGACCAGGATCGAGTACAATGACGTCGAGTTTCCACTTGTTCTTTTGCTTTGCAATGGCAGTAGCCGTTTCACGCCTGAGTCGTTCAAGTTCTTGCACTCGTCTGAGAGAATCTTCACTCTCTTTCATCTTTTGCTCGACTTCTTCAGGAATCAATGTGAGCAGAAGGTCGTTGCTGGTTTGATCCTGCACTATTTCGGATGTGGCTACTTTTCCGCGTATTTGTAAACTCAATTGCAAAGCCGTTTCGGTTTGAATCGGTTGAATGCGTTTGAGCATACCTGAGGCAAACGATGTATCCAATTTCAACGTGTCGCCAACTGTTCCGGGAAGTGTTACATACATCCACTCACCTACCTGAAGTGTGCGGCTGGCGTCCGTTACTTTTGAGGTGAGATGAATACGAAGCAGGAATCCGTTTTTCCGTTCTTCTACCTCAAATCCGGTAACCTGCGGATTAACTGTCGGCGACTGTATTTCTTCCGCTACAGCGCTCATTGAAACAGGCGTCGGAATGAGTGAATTGATCATCGCCATCGTTTGTTCTGCAGGCGAAAAATACACTCCATTGTGCGCCACAACGTT
>JBFMDF010000048.1:0-10658 GCA_040753935.1 Bacteroidota bacterium
GAACAAGGGGTAAGCAATGCCAAGAAAAAAAATGCCGCCTGAATATTTTTTGGAGCGCATCAAAAAATTTTATGATAAGCACCATCGCGCGCCGCGATCAACGGAGTTTAACAGTCCATTTCACAGCAACGTGATCAAATACTTCGGCTCATGGGCGTCCGCGGTGAAGGAAGCAACCGGTGTGGAATTGAATCACGTACGACGAACAGACGAGGAATTGCTGGCACCGATCAAAGAACATTATGCGCGGACACAAGGATTGCCGAGCGAAAAAGATTTGCCGTGTAAAAGTTTAGTTGTTAGCCGCTTTGGCAGTTACACTAAAGCAGTGGAAAAAGCGATCGGCATCAATATTGAGTTGCAGATTTTGTCTGCTCTCTATGTGTTGACGGAACCAGTTGATTCAGCGTCGGCGGCGGAAATAGAAGATCAGTTGCGGCGCGACGGACTAAAACTGACGCATCCGCAATTGCGCGGATTGCTTGGTCGTGCATTGTTACGCGGAGAGATCACCGGCAGACGTGGCGACAGGTTGCAGTTGTACAAATTAACACCCTTGGGAAAATCAATTTTAAAACAACGCTGGAGAATGAATGTCCATTGAGCTGGATAAACACTGTCCCGACATGCTGCACGACTACGCGCCGATCATTGAAGGCAATCAGACGGTTGGGATACTTTGCACGATTTGTGGTAAAACTGTGCGCGAAAATATGCAGTATTCTGACATTGTGGTAACGGATTCTCACGAGATAAAGAATTTACACACAGCGTTACCAACGCCGGATATATACCGCGGTGCAACGCGAAGAAGGGATCCGAGGTTCTGAAAATGAAGCAGCGTTATCAGTACGATAAATTAAAAGTTAAGGATGTGCTGTGTCTGCATTGTCACAAAAAGATCGGTCGGCAACAATATGTTGAGGATCGAACTTTAGCGCGCTTCGGGCAAATGTGCTTCAGACATAAGAAATGTCATGAGCGAATATCGAAAAAATAATTTCCGCAAAGAAGTAATCGATCAGCACGGCATCACTGTTGGTTTGCCGCTATTTGATGCGGTGAATAAACGTCTTTCAAAACGGACGCAAAGCAGGTTTGATGCGGCACCGAAATCAATCCCGACCGGCAACGGTGCGAAGCGATTGCAGAGAATCGCTCACAAGATTAATGCTGCAGAGTTAAATGCAAAGCAACAGATTGTGTTTGATGCGTTCGCGGAACTCGGTCCATCAACAAACAAAGAAGTTTCGGTGTATCTAAAACAGAAATATGCAAATCCGGACGCGTGGGATGCTTCAACGGTGAATGCGAGAAATTTTGAGCTTCGACAATATGGGAAGTTAACCGCCGACGGAAAACGTCGGTGTAAAATTACCGGTGAGGTGGTCACTATTTGGAAGGTTGTTGATACCGGACGGGCAGCATGATGGAATCAATGCAATTCGATCATAAACAGAAATCTATTGAGATTTGCAATCGCTGCGGCGGTGTTGGGCAAATTCCGAACAGAAATCAGCTTGACCGTGATGACCCTGATACAGTTGATTGCGGCCGGTGTGGCGGCAGCGGCCGGCTACAGAAAGAGGTGAGCGTTACATACAAACCATATCGCCCGTTGTTTGGAAAGGATTAGATTGAATAATGATTGAACTTGATTTAAAAAAACCGCCGTTAGGTTTAGTGCCGCGATTTTTGCGTGACGAAGAGCGGCTAAACGAAATTGTCGAAGCGGTTACAAGGCATCTTTCACATCCAGCGGAAATTCCGGTAGAGTGGATAGCCGAGTACAATGAAATTGTTACACGAATGAAGGATACGAAACAACAGTAATGAAATGGATTAGAGTGAAATGGCAGCAGGATGGGCGGTTCTTGATTATCGAGAGCGATCATAAATCGTTCACAACCGGACGCATTGTCGCACTTGGTCAATTGCGGCTTGCAGCCAAACAAGGGTACACAGTAACAATACTTCCGGAATAACATGAAAAAGTATGAACGGATGGAAATACGCAATTTAAAATTCGGCAACACGTTCTATTTCCCGAATGATAAAAACAAACGAGTGTGGGAAGTGATTGAACCGAATGAAAACAATTTTGATGGAAAGATGCTTGTGAAGATTGTCGGAGGCATTCACAGAAGAAACATCGATAAAGATACGGAGGTTGTTTTTTTACGATGATACAATTTGAGTTGATCAGTCTGTTGATAGATTGGGTAAACGGTGGATTTCAATTCGCTATCGGCAGCATCACGTATCCGTTCGGCGATGTATTCCGGACGGATAACATTTTCTGTCTCGCGTGCATATACGGCGAGTTATATTTGGAAGTTTTCTTTTTCGTTGTCATCGAAAGTAAAGGTTATGAAGAATAACGCAGCACAATTAACATTGCTCCAAATGGACCCGGCAACGCCTCCGGCACCGGAGACATCCCCCTTACCCCCTTCTCCGGCACACCAGCCAACGCCGCAAGGGGGACAAAACAGTTGGCAGCAAACATTCGCAGGAATATTTTTTTATAAATACAAAAACGTTACCGGCGAGTTCTGCAAACTCGGATTCGGTGCGTTGAAGAAGATGCTGACTCAGCATGCCGAGAAGTACTGGGTCGACCATGATACAGGCGCGCCGGAAATTCCGAGCGTTGAGGCATGGAGAGATGAAGTTGAAGCATTCTTCCATGATGAATTTGCGGCGAAGGAACGTGGATTTCATTTTTCTTATTTATTGAAGCAGTTCGGATCGTTTAAAAAGTTTGAACCGGTAAAACGAACATCACAAGACGATGTCAATATTATTTATGCATGCACCAAGTGTGGAACAGAGATGACGATGCCGCGCTCTCGCTGGTTGCAACACAGAAACAAGACCGGCAAATGCACAAAATGCGGTACGCAATTTAATGTGAATGATGTACTCAATCAACCGGTGAGGTTGAATAATTATTTGCCGCAATTATGATCAAGCTCATTTTATCATTCTTGTTACATCACGCTAATCGTTCGTCACGGGAAAAAGAGTTCTACGCGATCAAAGATGCGTTGCTGCAACGATATGGAAAGTTAGAGGGGTATGATCTACAATTTATTGAAGGTGTTACCTGTTTGACATGTGATGGTACCGGAACGTATTCTGGATGGAATTATAGGGACGGTTATTTTGAAGATTGGTGTTGGAATTGTGGAGGAACAGGGTTGTTTAAGTTGTACCGGTATGTGATACTCAAACGAATACGGTTCGGAGAATACATCTTTCATTCTCCACTGAAGAAGTATTGTGTAAAAAGAAAATTTGATCTTAAAGTTCAAATACGCGGATATGTCAATCATCAATTAACGCCATTTGGAGAGACTGCAACAATCGTTTTATATCTTCTATATAATCCGAAATTCTTAATGAAGACAGAAATTGGGTATTGCCACCGATGCCGTTGGTGGTATCCACGAAACTGGGCGGTGGTTTTATTACAACTCAGTCACCGAATCTATTACAGGGGTCGAAAACATCTTTTATTATTATGGGAGCAGTTATGAAATATAGAGCTATCGCAAACTTCGATGGGGTAATAATGTTTGAGTTGCAGCGCAGGTTGCAGGAAGGAAAGGCTCGTCCGGAAATGTCGTTCGGGGAGATTGTCCGGGCGTGTGCGAAAGCAGGAAGAAATTTTATCATCCCGAAAACTCCTGAGAAAAACAAAGCGGCATTTTATGCGGATATGTTTCAACAGATTGAGATGCTATCGCAGTCGGAATGGATCATAATTCATAACGATCATAGCGGCAAGTTGTCGTCTGTTACACTAACGGACCGAGGGATTGAGTATCTTAAAGAGGTTGTTTTTAGTAACCAGCGGGTGATGGGAAGTTGATCAACAAACTATGGCACTATTATTGAAAAATATTTACTTTAGTGTGTTCACAATGTTCAAACTCAGTAACGGCATCCCGCTCCGATATGCGGCGCGTTGCACGGCAAAAATTGGCCGAGCAACATTCCCGCTTAGCGCGAGCGGCGGGGCGCCGTTACTGAGGCGTGAACAAATGTTGCTCGGTCTTTTTATACTGCTTGCTGGTCAATTTTGTTACTCAGTGTTCACATTACTATTGTTTTTTATTTGAGGTGACAATGTCCACTGAGAAACAGACCTGTCAACATGACGAGCAGCGGCAACATGAAAAACAATTGCATCTCCATCAACTTGTTGAACTGTTGCAGGAGATCAACAGGCACAAGAAACCGCGAAAGATTGAAATTAATTTCGACGGTTACATGTTCAAGACATGGAATGTTACGGTGTGGAAGCCAACCGCCGATGACTTTCGTCGTGACGATGATGACGTAAATAGTAGTTGACGTTCAAACACTTTCTGATTAGATTTAAATAATTCACAAGGGTTATCCGAAACAAAGGAGCCCCGATTGAAAAGATTAACGCTACCGGCGTACTCAACGCTGGTGACGTTGGTTGAATCAGTCGGGGCTTTTTCATTTTAAAATTTATGGCACGAAAAATAGAACGGCTCGATGCAAAACGGCTGTATATCGAAGAGTTGAAAGAGATACCGGATATTTCAAAACAACTGAATGTTCCGGAGGCAACCATCTATCGCTGGAAATCCGACGATAAGGAAAAGAGTATTGATTGGGATAAAGAGCGTGAATCGATACGGATGACGAGCGCGAGCGCTTACAAGCAGACGCTGAAGATTGCCATTGACAAATTGAATGAATTTGCTGCTGGCGGCGAAGTAGATGTGAAGCAGGCGGATGCCATCATTAAAATTATTAAAGCGGCAAAATCGTTGTATAAAGATGTTGACTCTCTTGGCAATATCTATCTTGCAATGGAAGAGTGGATAGAATTTTTGCACCAACATGATCCTGACATGTTGAAACAGTTGCTCCCACTGCTTGAACAGTTCAGGCAAACGATGTCAAAAAAATACGGACGGAAGCGAACCTGATTATGTCTATTATGACGCAAAAGGAATTTGATCAACTGTTCGGCGAACTGATTAAACGCATTCAGAATAATGCCACTCCGTTTCCGAATGACTCATCCGAAAAAAAACGGGCACGCATTGCTCGTGCAAAAGTTGATAAACTGTTTTTTGCCTGCACCTATTTTCCTCATTATCTGGTGATTGAGAATTATCTTCGCGAGTGCTGGAAAAATCCAGACGGAACCTACGACTATGTCAACGGCGGATTTGCAACATTTCATCCGGAATTGATTTACCTCTCCGATATTATGCAAAAATTAACTATCGTCGCCGGTTTCCGGGAGAGTGCAAAAGATACACTCATTAGAATAGACACGGTGCATAAACTGGTATTTGGAGACCGTTGGTTCATTCCTCTCATCGCTAAGACCGAAACAAAAGCGGAGGCAAAAGTTGCCCCGGTCAAAATTGAACTCGAAGAAAATATCCGTTTGAAAAATGATTTCGGCGATCTCCGCGGCACGCGTGAATGGGAATATGGTTCATTCATCACTTCCACCGGCAGAAAGATGAAAGGGTATGGTCGCGATCAGTCGTTAGTCGGCGAAGAGCATGATTCGCATCGTCCGGATTTTCTTCAGATTAACGACATCAATGATCCGTTTATTCCGGATTCAATTGATGTCGTAAAAACGGTTGTTGAACGGTTAAAGAACAGCGTTCTCTATGCAGTTAATTCGGTCCGCTGGTCAGGTATCATGGTGTGTAATTGGGTAGTAAAAGGTGATATTGTAGACGAGATGATGACTGGTAAAAATACTTCTCATTTTAACAAAGTCATCTATCGCGCTCTTATTGACAATCCACAGGAAACGCGGGAACAAAAAAAAATTGCAAAAGAGTGTCGTGATGCCGGATTTCCTGACGATAAAATGTCTGCATGGCATTATCGTCATAACACAATGAAACTGTTGCACGATAGAAAAAATGATCCGGAAACATTCAACGCCCAAATGCTACAGATTCCCCGAAACAGGCGAGACCAGAAATTCAAGGATAATTATTTCAAATATCACACAAAGGAAGACCTGAGGGGGCGTGAATATACTTTTTATACGGCCGTTGATCCATCGGCAACGGAGGCAAACGATAAAAAAGTAGTCATCACGATTGGTCTCGGCTTGAGTCCAAAAGGCAACTTGCACATGCCGGTGATGAAGGCGGACATAAAGCAGGAGAGTATTGATTGGATGCTCGAAACTTCCTGGCGTCATCATCAATTGTTTACAATGAAAATTCTTGGCGTTGAAGAGAACGCTTATAAAGATTTTGTGCGGCGCGAATATATGCGCTTAATGACTAAACACCGAACACCGCTTCCGTTCTTTCCGTTGCAGCATTCAAAAAGCAAACAGATGAGAATTGAAAGAATTGTACCGTTCGTGAAGGAGGGAATTATAACGTTTGATCTCGATGATCCTGACCAGGATGAACTGATACAGCAATTAAAATTATTTCCGAACGGCGGCAGTGTATCAAGCGGTGGACTTGGGGATGACGCCGCAGATTGTCTTGCAATGTGCGTTGAACTTATAGAGCGATTTCCACATGCAGGGGAAGTCGTCTATGAAAGCGTTCGGGAACATGAAGCAATTTTTGAAGAAGGAACTTGGTAATGTGGTTTGCTTTGTATAAACGATTTGTTGCGGCGGCTCTTGCAGCCTCGTCCTATTTCGGTAAAGTATGGTTTGGCCGCAGAAAAAGATTTAGAACAACGTTCAAACATCCTCTTGTGAAGATGTTCTTTTCACTTATTGGCTGCGATGTGCGTTCAAACGCAGACGGGTCAATGTGGATAGAACTTAGAAAAAGGGATGCAGTAAAAAGATATAAAAAACTACATCCACAACTTACAGGAGTCAAAAATGTTAAACGTTGAAAGCGGATTAACCGCGAAAATTTATAGAGGAAATGCTCTTACCATGTTAAAGAGAATTCCCGACAGCACCGTACAGTGTGTTGTAACTTCGCCGCCATACTGGTCATTGCGCGATTACGGTGTTGCCGATCAACTTGGTCAAGAAAAAACGCCCGAAGAATATATTCAAAATCTTGTGAATGTGTTTCGAGAGGTACGACGCGTACTAAAGGAAGATGGAACGGTTTGGCTAAATCTCGGCGATACGTATGTCGGTAGTAATCAGAGTTACGGTCAAAAATTGGAGCGTTTGAAATCTCTTCAAATGAGTAACAAAGGTTCGTTGCATGCAATAAAGAAGCGGCCGCTTAATTCTAAGGTGTCTGGATTGAAGCCGAAAGATTTAATCGGGATACCATGGTCAGTGGCGATTGCTCTAAGAAACGACGGTTGGTATTTGCGTTCAGATATTATCTGGCACAAGACAAATCCGATGCCTGAGAGCGTTGATGATAGACCGACAAAGGCGCACGAATATATTTTTCTTCTTACCAAGTCTCGGCGTTATTACTACAATGCCGATGCAATCCGTGAGCCGCACAAAGAAGAAAGTTACGAACGTGCAAAGCATAAAACGAACTCGCCGCGTTATTATGAACTTATCGGCAAACCACAGGGCGGTCTTGCTCGTCCGTTGAATCCGCTCGGAAGAAACAAAAGGACGGTGTGGACTATTTCAATTAAGAATAATCATGTAAAACATTATGCCACATTCCCCAGTGATATTCCGAATATTTGTATTCAAGCCGGTTCGAAACCCGGAGACATTGTGCTCGATCCGTTTGCGGGAAGCGGCACGACATTACTCGAAGCAATGAAACTTGGACGCGGTTTCATCGGCATTGAAATCAACAAAGAGTATGTTGACGAGATCATTGAGCCGAGAGTGAAAGAAGAAAAAGAAATAATTCGTCTGCACAAATTGTTCAGCTATCCCGGCGGCAAGTGGTTCATTCGTGATTTTATTGTTTCAAGATTTCCACAGCATAAAACGTATGTAGATGTGTTCGGCGGATCGGCAGCGTTGCTGCTGACAAAGGAAAAATCGGAAGGCGAAGTCTTCAACGATAAAAATAAGGAGATCGTCAATTTCTTCCGCGTTGTGAAGCACCGTGTTGCAGAACTTGCCGAGGAAGCACGGCATTGGATACACAGCAGAGCAATGTGGGCTGAGCAGAAAAAGTCTGAACTTCCGTTCGATGAAATTCAGCAGGCACTAAGATTTTGGACGTTAATTCAAGATTCGTTTGGTGCACGAGGTGCTCATTTCGGAACATCAAAGGTGTCTGCGCGCTCTGTCACTCAAGCCAGAAAGTATCTCGATATTGTCGCGGAACGATTGCAAGATGTTCATATAGAAAATCTTGATTTCTCTAAAGTCATTTCGATGTACGACTCGGCTGATACTTTTTTCTACCTCGACCCCCCTTACCCCGATACAAAAGGTGGCAGCACAAATTATGATCAGATGTCCGAGGAAGAATGGATGTTGCTGCGAAAACAACTTGGCGCTATCAAAGGGAAATTTCTTTTGTCGTGCAATGAGCATCCGTTTGTTATGAAATTGTTCAAAGGTTTTCATCTTGAACGATTGGAGGTCCGTCAGACTCTTTCAAAAACAAAAAATATGCCGCCGCGGAAAGAGATTTTGATCAGCAATTATAAAACATCAATTGTTCATCGCGCTAAAATGTCGAAGGATCGACCAGCAATGCGAGTGAGACGCAGTATTAAACAAGAAAAATTATTTGCGTGAAAGATTTATTAAAATATATCGCCTACATCTTTGCGTGCGCGACGACACTATATATTATGGCGCAAATAAAATCGTGTAGTAGCGATACGGACAAAGAGGAATTCACGGTGGAAATACCGCTGGATTCCTCTTTTGTTCCGATAGTAAAACAAGAATATCGCCCACGTTCAACGCCGTTTGAAAAAGGTGGGAAGCAGCCTCATCGGCTGCCAAAAAATGCCACAGAATCGAACGTGGCGCGAACAATCGCTATAGTAAAACGTATCCCGATAGATTCTGCAGGTCATACTATTCAAGACACAACGATTCTTGTTGTGCTGAAACAGGGAGATGTTTTTGTTGAACGGCGGCAATATCATTCAGAGGTTAGGGTTACTGATTTTTTACCACCAATCTTTGATTGGAACCTGTCTTTTTCGGTCGGCATAAACTTTGCCCGGACGGTCTCTCCATCAATCGCGTTCTCGCCGCTGAAAATTATGGGAAGGGTTTCATTTCCATTATTAAGTTTTGATACTGAGGGAATTGGAATTGGTGCAGGTTGGTATCAGGAGGATTTTATTTTTGGAGTGATTACTCATTCAAGGTTTGAGACAGAAGTCACCGGTTTAAAACTGTTCATACATTATTCAATCTAGGAACGATCATGGCTAAGAAACGAGTGCGTTTAACTTTGGAAGAGAAATTAGAATTGTCAGAGCGTATTTCTCTTGTGAACATCAACGATAGATTCTCAACCTATCCGTCAAAAGGGCTTACGCCGGAAAAATTGGCTGCTCTACTTCGAGAAGCAGATCAAGGCGATATATATCGTCAAATGGAATTGTTCGAAGAGATACTCGAAAAAGACGGACACGTGATGTCCTTATTTGGTAATATCCGTTTGTCTGTCTGCGGAAAAAACTATGAAATTACTACCGAGTCGGAAGATGAGCTTGATAAAGAAATAGCGAAAGATGCCGCGAAGATGTTGGCGAAGGTAAAGAGTTGGTACAATTTTGTCGGTAATATACTCGACTGTGCTCCTAAAGCAATCTCATTGCAGGAATTAAAATGGGAAGTAAACGGAGATCGAATAGATTTTGTAGGTTATAAATTTATTAATCCCAAAAATCTTCGTTGCGGAAAGATTTCTGATTATCAGAGCGATCTCAGTGAAATTAGACTTGTCATTGATCCGCAGAATGTTGAAGCATTTAGAGGTATAGTTCCGGACGATCAATTGAAAATTGCCCACACAGACGGCGTAGCATTGGACTGTAGCCCAATGTTTCGAAAGAGATTTGCTCTTGCGATTGCGCAACTTCGTAGTGGAACTCCGGCTCGTGCAGCACTCTTACGCACGATTGCCTATCTCTACATGTTTAAAAATTACGACATAAAATGGTGGGTTCGATTTGCTGAAATCCAGCTTGGCATTCGTCTTGGCAAATTCGATCCTTCACAGCCAGAACAGCTGGCAATACTGAAGAAGGCTATTGCTAATTTAGGAAATGACTCAGCGGCAGTAATTTCTAAAGATAGTGAGATTGAATTCAAGGAACTCTTGCAGAAAGCGGCTACTTTTGAAACATACAAGGAGTTGAAAGATTTCTGTAATGCTGAAATGACAAAAGCAATACTTCTTCACACTGCCGCCGTTGAATCAACTCCTGGTAAACTCGGTAACGAAGAAACTGCTTTAGATGCACTCCAAAACCTGTTAGAGTTTTATGCAAAGATTGTTGACGAAGTGATTACAGACGATGTGCTTCGACCGTGGGTAGAAATGAATTATGGAGTACGTGAGACTTATCCTCAATATCACACACAAATACAAAAAGGTATCGATTTAATCAAACATGCGAATTTATTAAAGCTCCTGCAAAGCATCGGACTGACACTGAGTAAAAAGTATGTAGTGCAAAAATTTGGAATTCCTGCCTATAATCCAAATGATTTAGATGATGAAGCATTGAGTCCGTCTCAATTG
>JBFMDF010000049.1:0-10631 GCA_040753935.1 Bacteroidota bacterium
TTTGCGGAGCAGAGCTCCGCAATACGTGTACCGCTGACCTCTGGTCACCGAAAAAATAGTTTATGCGGAGCGGAGCTCCGCAATACGTGTAACGCTGACCTCTGGTTAGCGAAAGGAGTAGTTTGTGCGGAGCGGAGCTCCGCAATACGCGCACCGCTGACCTCCGGTCAGCGAAAAAATAGTTTATGCGGAGCAGAGCTCTGCAATACATTATTCAAACGAAACGCGTTTTACCGTTCCCAACTTCCTTCCTAAAAATCGTTCGCCGATTGCCGTAAATTTTTCGGGCGCATCACTGACAAAGAATTGAATATTGGGTGCGTGAGGATTTGTATTACGTAGATTGTGTTCATCCAACATCTTTTCCACCACCTCTGCTGTTGCTTCTCCCGAATCTATTAGTGTTACCATTCCCTTTGTTACTTTGCGAATCACATTTTTCAGTAGTGGATAATGGGTACATCCGAGGATGAGTGTGTCAATTTTCTGCAACGTTAAGGGAAAGAGGTATTCTGCAGCGATCAACTCGGTTATCTTTGTTTCCAGCCACCCCTCTTCAACCAACGGTACAAATAGCGGGCACGCCTGACCGAATGTAAGTGCAGATGAATCAAGACGAAGCAACTCGTTGACGTAGGCATTGCTGTTGACCGTAGCCGCTGTGCCGATGATACCGATACGTTTGTTTTTAGTAACACGTGCTGCCGCCTCTGCACCAGGAGTGATTACTCCGGTAACCGGAAGTTTCGCTCTCTTTTGCACAACATCCAACGCAACGGCAGAGACTGTGTTACAGGCAACGACAATCATCTTCACATCTTTTGAAAGAAGAATATTGGTGTCGTCCAGCGCATACTCTCGTACGACTTGCGGTGATTTTGACCCGTACGGCACGCGTGCAGTGTCGCCAAAGTACACAATGTTTTCGTTTGGCAAGCGTTCCAACAACGCTCGTACCACCGTCAATCCGCCGATGCCGGAATCGAACACGCCGATTGGTTTTTCATTTTGGTTATTCATAGTGAATAGTCTCATTGAGGTAAGGTACAGTCTTCACATTGATATTTGAGCATCTGATACACGACTTAGTAGCAGGGCAGACAGTCTCACCCTTCCATTTGCACCGTCATCAACTGCGAAATGGTGTGAAGAATTTTTTCCCGCAACAGTGTCAATTCTCGGTTCGAGATTTTTTTGCCGTTGTGTCCGGAAATGTAAAATGTGTCAACAATGCCGTCGCCGCGGGTGGCGAGTTTGGCAAAACTGATTTTAACTCCCTGCTTTGAAATCACCTGCGTAATCTTGTAAAGAAATCCCGTCATATCCGGTCCGTAGACATCCATAATCGTCTGCTTATCTGTTTCGTAAAAGACCACATCCACACGGATGTTGGGATGAAAGAGCGGCTTCGTTCTTCGTTTCCACCGGCGGTGGTGGCGTTCAAAAAGATGATTCAACGTTTCATGGTTCCGCAGCACTTCAACGAAATCGTTGCGAAGTTTTTTCTCTTGTTCCAGCGTCAGTGTTGAACGCGTGGCGCCGTCTACCACTCTGAATTGATCAATGACAATACCGTCATTTCGTGTGAAGATATTTGCATCGATGATGTTGACATCGTTTGCCGACATAACGCCGCAGAGTGTGGAAAGCAAGAACTCTGCATCTCGTGTGATAACGGTAATAATACTGTGCGAGGCATCGTGACGGAACCTTGTTTCGACGGAATCCAATCGCGCTATGGTCCTTACATGGTCGTCAATTTCGTCGACCGAAAATGCCGTAGTGTAGAGTGTTCCCTCAAACGCCGCCAGATGATGATGGAGTCGTTCCGGATACGCCGGTTTCGGAATTTCTTCCTGCTTCAGGAGTCGTCTGGTGTTTAGATATAACTCTTGCAGCAACGTTTCTTTCCAACTTGACCAGACGCTTTTATTAACCGCAGAGAGGTCGGCGTAGGTCAGCACAAAGAGCAAATCAAGGTGCTCGGGGGAAGGAAACAATCGTGAGAATTCTTCAATTGTTTTTCTGTCGCCGGTGTTACGGCGAAAGGCTACCTGCTCCATCACTAAATGATTGCGAATGAGAAACGCGACACAGTCATTTTCATCGCGAACGTTCCACCGTTGTTGTATCTGCCTCCATACATCTACTCCGCGAATTTCATGTTCATCGATTCCGGACGGCTTGGCGATGTCGTGAAAAAGAATGGCGAGGTACAGCAGCTCTTTCTGTGGCAGCGAACGGAACACGTCTCCCAACACACTCTTGCTTCCGCTTAATTCTTCCGCATGTTCCAGCGCAATCAGAGTGTGTGCATCGGTGGTGTAGTAGTGATACATGCTGTGTTGAAAGAACGCAACAAGTTGACCCCATTCAGGAAGGATTTTGCCGAGAACGCCGCAATCGTTCATCGTGTGAAGGGTTTGCCCGACACGCGACGGCAGTTGCAGTATTGCTATAAACTGCCGCGCCACGTGCACACTATTTACCTGCTCGTGCGAAAAGAACGTTTGATCGCGTGTGAGAGATTCAAAAAGCGATAGCAGTGTCGGACTTAATTCGATGGAATGAAAACCGCACCAGTAAAACCCTCGCAGTACTTCCGACGGCGAAGCAAACTGACGTGAGATGTTTTTCACGTGCAGTTGTCCGTCCCGAATCACATACAGATCATCCAACACCTGTTCACGCAATTTCGACCAGAACTTGACGGTAACGCTTTTGCGGAATTGATTAATCATTCGCCGATTGAAGTGATAGATGATGCGAGCGTGAAGAAAATATTCACGCATGCATCGTTCAACCGATTCGACCGGTGTTGTTCCTTTGAAGCCGAGACGTTGTGCAATAAGCAATTGTTTGGTGAATTCGAGGGTATCCTGCGGTGAACCTGCCGTATAGTGTGTTTCATTTCGTAAGCGTAGAATAAAATTAAATGCGGCAATGAGTTCGTTGAATTCTTCGCCGGTGATGACGCCGTCGTGGTACCATTGTTCAATCAGCGACACGCACGCAGACTCGTTTGAGCGGAACGGCTGTAGGGTAAAGTATTTCAGATCGACAGAGCGAAAAATCCATACCAGCGAATGCAAATCGCGCAATCCGCCCGCACTGTTTTTCAGATTCGGTTCGAGCAGTTTCACGGAGTGATCGTACTTGTAGTGTCGTTCATCCACTCCTGCAACAACCGATGAAATAAATTTCAAATCTTGTTTTTTCCTGACTGTTGAAAGCATGGCGTCGGTGTAGCAGTTCATGACTTCTTCACTGCCGCACACGTATCGACTTTCCAACACCGATGCCCACACATCGACATCAGTCTGGTACAAATTCAGGCAATCGGCAATGGTGCGTACGCTATGTCCGACATCGAAGCCGAGATTCCACAGTGAGTGAAGAAACTTTTGTGCGGCGGCGCTGTTCGCCTTTTTGGTCTCTTCATCGTTGAACAGCACCATCACATCCACATCTGAGTGCGGCGCCATTTCGTATCGTCCGTATCCGCCGAGGGCAACGACAGCAAAGGCGTTTCGCGATTCCTCCGGCAATTCACGCCAAAGTTTTATCAACATCGTATCCACCAGTTCAGATAGTTCAGCGGCAACAAGAATGCCTTCAGCGCCGGAGCGATGAAAACGGAAGATAGCGTCGTATTCCTGTTTAAAAAATTCTTTGGGTGTCATCAATGAAATATAAGAAAGTAGGGATGAGATTAAAAATGAAGAGGTGGCTTATAACATAAACATCACAACTTCTTTGCCACCACTGCTACATCTTTCATCGTCTTCACGGTGCCGCCGAAATTATCAAACGCTTCAAGCAGAACAACGTACATTCCGATACGCACTCGATTTCCTTCATCGTCAAGCCCGTTCCAAATAATCGAACCGCTCGACGGCGACGGTTCATTTTGTGCAAGACGCCGAATAAGGCGTCCGGTAACATCGTAAATGCGCACGCGGAGTGTTGCGCTGTTGGTCGGCAACGAGTAGTTGATCGAAAGAAAATCTTCAAAGCCATCGCCATCCGGTGAAAAGGGATTTGGGGTCAGCGTCATTCCGGAACCGAGAGCAGAGGATGCAAGGTAAATGCTGTTTGTTTGCGCCGGACTGGCTCCACTTGTTGCTACAGATGAACTCCAATTTCGTGCGTCAGTTGTGTTACCGTGTGGATTGATTCGTTCCAGCGAGCGTCCGACAGTGGAAACATTTTTCAAATGCCATGACGGAGAGTAGCGCACACTATCAATCTGGGTTCCGGTCAAGTCAACAAGCACAAGGTCTTCACCGCTGTTGTTCAAACTCAATGAGTTGCTGATGACGACAAGAGATCCTGCCGGCAATGGGAATTGAGTGAAGAGTGATGAATCGCTCCCCACAACAATGTAGCCATTAGGGGGTACACGCCGCTGCTGTTTTGACAGAGAGATCATTGCTCTGTTTCCCGACGAACTTGGTTGGTCCATCAATTTCCAGTCGGTAACATCAATCGTGTCTGAACTGCGGTTTAACAATTCAACAAATTCTGCATTGCCGGAAAGTGGTTCGTACATAATTTCATTAATCACCAACGATTGCGGGATAAAACTGTTGACAACCGTGTGGAGTGCACTGTTGTTTGATAATCGTTCATCGGAAGCGTAGTCAATAGTGACAATGATAGTTTGTTTTCCCTGCAGAGAATGAATCCAATCAAACTGAACAACAGCCGAATCCAGCGGTGCGATAGACGAAATGTTCGCGGAGTGAATTAATTCACCTGCCTGCGCACTACTGTCGTTGTTTACATCATGGAATATTTTAACTGTAACCAAATTTGCCGCTTGTCTTCCTATGTTGATAACTGTTGATTGCAGCCGGGTTCCCTTCGCAGTCGCGAGGGATGAAATACTTTTTACTTCAACATCAAATTCTTTCCGCGCAATAATGTTTTCATTCCCCGGACTTGCTGCTGCCGATTTCCAGTTGGTTGAATCGGTAGATGAACCGAACAGATCAAACCGCTGCAACGACTGTCCGTTCGTTCCACCCCAGGACGGTTGGTAGAACACACTGTCCATTGTTCGGTTTTGATTGTCAAAGAGAACAACAGCATCCGGCGTTGTGTTGTTGAGCGATGAAAACCGTGCAATGAACAGAGGCGATGGGATTGAATAAAAATTCGTGAAGGAAGAATCTGCCGCTACAACAGCGTACGATTGTGGAGCGACGGGGATTGTGCTGTTTGTTATGAGCGTTCTGGTGGTTCCGTTGTCTGCGATTCTCCATCCGGCGATGGAGATGGCCGATGTACTTCGATTGTAAAATTCAACCCACTCCGGCATGTCGTTCTGCGGATTGTACATAATTTCTGTGATAACAATGCTCTGCGGCTGTGTTCCAACGTTGAGCGAGACGGCAACGGTGTTGTTTGTTACTTCTTCATCCGTTGCAAGAATAATTTTTACCACAACGCGTTGTTGTCCCGCTTGTTCAGCCGAAAATTGCATCGTAATAACGGTAGAATCAAGAACGGCGAGCGAAGCAACCGATTGCTGAGTTTTCAATTCGTTCGAAGTCAGTACGGAGTCGTTATTCACATCGAGATAACATTCTACCGAGACATTGTTGACCGGTTGCTTTCCGACATTCAACACTGTTGCACTCACCGTCAACATCTGACTGACGACAGGAAATAACGGAGCGACCACCACACGCCGTACTGCAACGTCAATAGTTTTTCTCACATTGTTGTTGATTGTTCCGGGCGTAGGTTCTGCCGGTTTCCAGTTTGTTGAGTCGGTTGAGCTTCCTTCAGCGTCAAAGCGTTGAAGTGAAAATCCGTTTGTTCCACCCCAGGTCGGTTTGTAGTACACGCTGTCCATCACGGCTCCGCGTTCGTCGAAGAGAACAACAGCATCGGCAGAAGTATTGTTGAGTGAAGAAAATTTTGCTTCGTACACAGGATAAATATTTGGAAAGTAACTTTTGAAGAGCGTTGTATCCGTGGTAACAACTGCGAAACTGTTTGCATTGATGGTCGGCAGCGAATGTTGAATAAGCGCCCGTGTTGTTCCCGCGTCGGTTACTTTCCAACCGGAAAGAGAAATCGTTTGTGATGTTCTATTGAACAACTCAATCCACTCCGGCATATCGCCGCTTGGCGCATACAGTATTTCATTGATGACGACATTTTGCTTCGGAATACCGACAGCCAGCGGAAAGAACATGATGTTATTAGTCGTATCGTCATCTTGCGGCGAACGTATTGTTGCAAAAAGCCAATGCGTTCCCTGCGCCAGCGTAGGAAGTTTTGCGGTGATTGTTGTGGAATCATGTGCATTTAATACAGCGATGTATTGCTGAAATTGGATTTCATTTGTTGTGAGCACTGAATCTTTATTAGCGTCAACGTACAGTTGAAACGTCAGCGACGAAAGATTCTGTTTGCCGCTGTTTTTGATATTGACAAAAACGGCAACAGTATCTCCGGTGATGGGAAATAGCGGTGATGTTGAAATGTTCCGCACAGCTGCATCGTACGCTTTCTGTGTCACGGAATTGATCATCCCCGGTGTTGCCCCCAGCGGATGAGTTGATGTTTTCCAATTTGATTGAAGTGTTGATGCAAGGGTGGTGTCAATACGTTCCAACGATTTTCCTCCTGAGGCGCCACCCCACGAAGAAGCAAACGTAAGACTATCTATTACTCCCATAGTCGGATCGAACACCACGACAGCATCACCGCTATTGTTCAAAGCAGAAAATTGAGCGTAGAACAATGGCGTATCCGTCGAATAAAAACTCTTAAATGCGTTCGTATCCGTTGTAACAACAACGTACGATGCGGGTGGGATGCTTCGTTGTGATGGTTGCAGTAATGCGCGTGTTGTTCCTCCATCAGAAATTCTCCAGCCGGAAACAAGAATTGTATCGGCGCTGTTGTTGACAAGTTCAATCCACTCCGGGGTTCCGCTTGGCGGGGCGTACATGATTTCGTTGATTAACAACGTTCGCGGTTGAAAACCGACATTCACGACAGAAGAAAGCGTATTGTTTGTTGTATCTTCATCACCGCTTGCAATCAATTTTGCAATCAACAGATGCCTCCCCGTGCTGATGGCGGGATACTTCAAGACAACAACAAATGAATCATTCGGGTTCAACAATTGTGAAAACGTCTGGGAAGTAACAAGTGTCAGCGAATCGAACAATTGTACTGTTCCTGAAAAATTTCCTGCAAGAGCGCGGTTGGTTATTCCGATCGTTGCCGTCAACAGTTCACCTTTTTTTGGCGCCAAAGGAGAAACCGACAACGACGTTACTGCAAGATCAACGGCTTTCTTTACGGTGATAGAAATATCATCAAAGCGAATGATGCCGCTTGTTCCTGACGCCGTATCAGCGAGAACACGCCATCGAAATTGAACAGATGATTTTCCATTCAATGTTTCGGGAAGCGCGACATTACGTTTTACATATGATGTGCTAGTAATGAATTTCAATGTGTCGCTAATTCGGAGAGGGAATGTTGTATCGCCGTCGAGTGATGCCTCAACAAGCAGTCCTGAAAGATGTGTTGAAGTCCGCCGTTCATAAAAGAAGAGTGAGTCAACAAATTTTCCAACGAAGTTAAATGAAGGCGAAGTGAGCGACTGCGAAATTTTCCCGTTGGTTGAACTTACGCAGTTAGGAGTTGAACGAGCGGTTGTTGTTGAGGTGGTAAAATCACCAGACACATTTCGGTGCATGGTCGTCGTCCAGCCAGCGGGAAGAAGAGGCGATGCAACGCTGTCAAAGTTTTCGAAGTACGGAAACGATGTGACTTGTGCCGTGGAAATAGAAATAAACCCGAGCAGTATATAGATTATTCTTCTCATATCCGAACAAGCGTAGTGCTGAAAGTATGCAGAGAGTGAAAAAAAGAATCAAGATAAATTTATGCTCAAACGACGACCATATAAAAATGTGATGAACAAGATGCAAAACAGTGTTTTCTGTCGTATATTTCTTACACAAGAAAAATTTTTATGAAAGGTATTATGAAACGCAAGGCGTTACTCATCACACTGATGGTTGCCACTCTGCAATCGTTTGGAGTTGCGGAACAAGACAACATCTATTTCAGCATCAATAAAAACATCGATATCTTTGGGCGTGTGTATAAAGAAATTGTTGCAAACTATGTGGATGAAGTTGATCCGGATAAATTTATGCGCTCCGGTATCGACGGGATGCTTGAAACGCTCGATCCGTACACCGTGTACCTCGGCGGTAAAGATGAAGATGAAATCGATCTGCTCACGCATGGCCAGTACGGCGGTATCGGCGTTACCATTGGCGTGCGCGATGGTGCTATTACCGTACTTTCGGCAATGGAAGGTTATTCGGCGCACAAGCAGGGAGTGCGCGCCGGTGATAAAATTATTGAAATTGACGGCGTGAAAATTACCGGCATGAATCCGGACAGTGTGCGGGTACGTGTACGTGGCGAACCGGGAACCGTGGTAAAAATGAAGGTAGAGCGTGAAGGAGAAAAAAATCCGATTGAATTTGTGTTGGTGCGCGAAGAAATTCAGGTGTACAACGTCGGGTACTCGGGATACGTGAGCGATGGTATCGGCTACATTAAGTTAGAACGTTTTTCGCGCCGCGCCGGAGAGGAGGTTCGGCAGGCGGTGAAAGAATTGCAGGCAAAAGGAACATTGAAAGGAATCATTCTTGACTTGCGCGATAACCCCGGCGGATTGTTAGATGCGGCCGTTGACGTCTGCAGTAAATTTCTTCCCCGCGGCAGTACGATTGTCAGTACAAAAGGAAGAAAAGGGAGCGAGGAAAACATCTATAGAGTAGAAGAAGAGCCGCTCGTACCCGACCTTCCTTTTGCCGTCATCATCAATAAAAACAGCGCCAGCGCCAGCGAAATTGTTGCCGGCGCGGTGCAAGATGTAGACCGCGGTATCATTGTCGGTACGCGCTCATTCGGCAAAGGATTGGTGCAGACACTCGTCCCGCTGTCGTACAACACCTCAATGAAGATCACGACTGCGCGGTACTACACACCAAGCGGCAGGTGTATTCAAGAAATTGACTATCTGCACAAGAATAAGGATGGCGTTTTTTCTATTACGCCGGACAGTCTAAAACGAGAATTCAAAACGAAAAACGGAAGAATAGTCAAAGAACTTGGCGGTATTTCGCCGGATACTTCTGTTGAGAACACCATGCATAGCGGATTTTTTTTGGAACTCATCAGAAAAGCAATGTTCTTTAAGTTTGCAACATCATACGTTGCACAGCACCCGTCGTTTGATGGCGAATTTACTGTGAACGACGACGTGCTGAAACAATTTGAAGAGTACGTTACTGCTCAACAGTTTGAATACACCGAACCGGCAGAAAAGCAACTGACTGAACTGAAAGAAACAATGAAGAAAGAACGGTACAGTTCAACAGCAATTGCTTCGGTTGACGGGTTGCTGACGCAGATGCAGAAAGAAAAGACAAATGCGTTTGTTCGGTACAAAGAAGAAATACGTAATGAACTTGTCGAAGAATTAAATGCGAGATACAGCGGCGAGAAAGGACGGATTCGTGCTTCACTAGTACATGACATTCAAGTGAAAGTAGCTATTTCATTATTACAGAATACGACTGCGTACGCTCGACTACTGAAGATAAAGAGTGACAAATAGACAATATATTTTTTAAAGGGAAAAACCCTCGTTTCCGAAAGATGTTTCGCTTCACCAAACCTATGTAGGTACGGATGAAACTCGGTGCTAGTATTTAAGTTTGAAACGGTCTTTCCTACGGACAGACTTACGACTTTTTTAGATGTCTCTCTTAAAAAATCTTGAGTTGAATAACAGTCTAACTTTCGCTTATTTCGTTTATCATACGATACGATGAAAGTATTAATCATAGAAGATGAAAAAAAGGTAGCCAAAGCACTTAAAGAAGGGCTTGAGCATGAGAACATTGATACCCAAACTGCTTTTAACGGTGAAGAAGGTTTTTTTCAACTGAATTCACAAAAATTCGATCTCGTTATTCTTGATTTGAATCTTCCGGGAAGAGATGGGATTGAGATTCTAAAGACAATTCGTCAAAAAGGAGTAACTACGTCGGTACTTATCCTGACTGCCCGTGATTCAGTAGAGAGCAAGGTAGAAGGATTGGAAACCGGTGCGGATGACTATTTAGTAAAGCCATTCGCCTTTCCTGAATTACTTGCACGCATACGTGTCTTATTACGACGTGGAAAGCCGGAGCAGGAAACCCATCTGATACTGAATGATCTTGAGATGGATCTCTTGTCACACAAAGTTATCCGGAATGGACAGACCATTCCGTTAACCGTGAGAGAATTTGAACTTCTTAAATACTTTTTGAAGAACAAGAATAAAATCGTTTCACGCGAAATGCTTGGTAAAGAGGTCTGGAAAGAGATTGCCCGGGCAACACCGCTTGATAATGTCATTGATGTTCATATAGCACATTTGCGGAAAAAAATTGACGATCCCTTTACTGTAAAATTACTTCACACCATACGCGGAGTCGGATTTATTCTCAGTGAAGAGCAGCCATAGTGTCTATCTTTTCAAGAAATATTCGCACGGTACTTACCCTTAAGTATACCCTTGTTGTTGC